>JAOZJV010000114.1 GCA_029935695.1 Candidatus Krumholzibacteriia bacterium
TCGGGGCCGAATATGAAACCGTGAGTTTGAAATTGGAGCCAGGTCAGAAGTTGATTCTGTATTCCGACGGAGTAACCGAATGTGAAAACCGTGAGGGCGTTCAATTTGGTCAGGATCGTTTCCGTGAGGCGATTTTGTGCAATCAAGAAAACCAGGTGGAAAAATTGCTGTCTGAAGTGGCCGGCCGTTTGAATCAATGGTCAGGCGAAGATAAATTTGAAGATGATCTTTCATTGCTGGCCCTGGAGTGGTCCGGCAGCACAACGGGGGAGTGAGACGTGAATTTTGAATTAGTCAATGATGGTGAAGTGACAGTGATGGTCGTGCTTGAAGAACGCCTGGATGCAGCAGTTGCCGGAAATTTCCGGGATGCCGTGGTGCAGGTGGCCGCCGATGGCACCCACCAGCTGGTTCTGGATCTGGCGAAAGTTTCCTTTGTGGACAGCACTGGTCTCGGGGCCATGGTTTCGGGGTTGAAAGCATTGCCCGCAGGTGGATCAATGGTGCTTTGCAACGTTGGCCAGACCGTGTCGGCATTGTTGCATCTGACACGCATGGATAAGGTTTTGGCTGTGCATCAGGACAGGGAATCGGCCTTGGCGTCCTTGATGGTTGTCAGTTGATGCCATGGTCATGACGGTTGCACACCAGCACACCATCGACGCTTGCCTGGGGGCGGTGGCGTCCGTGTGTCTCGCCATCAAAGATCTGGCCATGGAAGCAGGGTTGAGTGTTGAGATTCAGATGGCTTTGGAGTTGGCTGTGTGTGAAGCGGTCAACAATGCCATCGTGCACGCTTTGGACAATCAACCCCAGGAAAAAGTCACCATTGAAACCGAGGTCCAACCAGGAAAACTGGATATCTATATTCGGGAAAGAGGGACGGCTATTCCTTCATGTGTTCTGAACAATATTGATGAAGCCAATCTGGATCCAGGCACTGAATGCCATCTTGACCACTTGCCAACCTCAGGCCGTGGCCTTCACATGATTGACGCCCTCTGCCATGAGTGGAATTACCACAGTGCCGAGGGCGTCAATACGTTTCATTTGGTTTTTTGCTCACCGGAAAACTAATCTCTCCAGGAAACTCCCAACCGCAAAATATGGGTCTCCGGGCTCTCATTATCAGGGGTGGAATAGACATAGCCACCACCAAGGCCCCAGTTTTTCCACAACCAGATTTGAACATGCAGGTTGATGGTCCAGCCTTCATCCCCTGTGCCCACCGGACCAGAGTTCAGGGCTTGAAATTCTTTGAATCGAACCACCGATACCTCGGCGTAGTTGTCCACTTCACCAAGATAGCGGCGGGCACCGGTGATGATACCGTGGCCATCACCCGAATCCCGGGGCACAATATATCCCTGCAGTCGCAAGTACCAGGGTCCTGGGAAAAAGCCCAGCCCCATTTGGTAGATGTTGGTTGATTGTCCGTCATACACCAGGTGCCTGCCCGAAGCCATCACTTCCCACCGGGTGGAAAATCCCTGGTAAATTCCGGCGAAGGTATCGGTTTTGGGCATGACCAGGGGGTCGGCGGCAATTTCGAAACGAAAATTGCCATAGGCTCTTTGCCAAAGGTCCTGATAAAAGTCCACAAAAACGCCGTGGTCTTTATTTTCAAACCGGTCCAGGCCTTTATAACCCAAGGCCACCGATCCCTGGGGCAGTCGGCGTTGAAGATGAACACGGATGCGGTTTCCGTTTGCATCCGGGCGATCGGTAAGCTGTTCGTTCTGATACCACAGGCGGGCTTCCCAGTCGGTGGCGGCGGGAACCCTGTCCAGACCCAACAGCAGGGGGTTAATCACAGCGGGGTCGCCGCCCAGTTGGGTGGCATCGGTCAAATCATTTCTGGCCTCGGGAAAATGCCGGGCCGCCATCCGGGTGCGGGCGCGGGAAATTCTGGGTGCTGGATTTTCAGGTTCCAGAGCTATCCAGGCATCACAGGCCGCCAGAGATTGATCTGTCTTTCCCCACCAGCGGTACAGGTCTGCCAGTGCAGACCAGGCATCCCCATAGTCCGGGTGATCTTTCACCACTTGTTGCAGATCCTTTTCAGCGTCCGGGTACCGTTTGAGCCAGGCCAGCACACGGCCGCGTCCCAAGAGGCCGTCGGCATCATTGGGGAATTTTTTCAGAAGTGCATCGAAGGATGCCACAGCCTGCTCGTGTTGGCCGCCATGGGCTTGCTGCATGGCCTGGTCGAACATGTTTTGCCAGGTCTCTTCAGCCTGGACCAGGTTCGCAGTCAGCACCAAAGCCATCACCATTAACCAACAGAATTTGGATCTGCCGAACATGAAAACTCCTATTGCGGTGAAAAACCACGACGCTGCATTTTGCCCCAACCTTTTTTCCCCCGGATGGCTTCAAATGTTCCTTTGAAGCGAACCAAAGCCATGAATTGGCGGAAGCCGAAATTCTCAACCACCGCCAGAGCGCACAAGTGAAACAGTTCGCGCCAGGTGGAGTATCGTTGGTATGTCAATTCCATCAGGGCAATGGAGGCCACCGAAAGCACCACTCCGAGGCCGATGGCAGCCAGCATGAAAGCCCCTGCAAAGGGTAGCGAGACCCGGCCATAAGCCAGGGCGATGGCCAGGGTGACATAACCCAGAATTTCGATAATCGGGCTGGCCATTTCGAACAATGCATAATAGGGAAACGACACCATGCCGATGACGCCGTGCTTCGGGTTAAGCATGACCTTCCGGTGGCGGGACATGGTCTCGATCAGCCCGCGTTGCCAGCGTTCTCGCTGGGTGGCCAGAACTGCGTGGGTTTCGGGACATTCGGTCCAGGCCACCGGCTCAGGGACAAACGTGATGCGGTAGGGCCGGTTTGTTTCCCGGCAATGCCGGTGCAGTCTGACCACCAGCTCCATGTCTTCGCCAACGGTGTCGGTGGAAAAACCACCCACTTCCTGGACGATATCCCGCTTGAACAGCCCAAAAGCTCCCGAGATGATCAGCATGCCACCGATGCTGTCCCAGCCCAGCCGGCCCAGCATGAAGGCCCGCACGTATTCGAGAATCTGAATTCCAGCCAGAAGATTCCGGGGCATGGCCACTTTCCTGATATGGCCTTGTTTCACATCGCAGCCGTTGATGATGCGGATGGCTCCGCCGGTGGCGATAACGGTTTTGTCTTCGATGAAAGGCAGCACCACCCGAATCAAAGCATCAGGATCCAAAACAGTGTCGGCATCCATGGCGCAGAACAGTGGGTTGCGACAATATTTGATGCCGGCGTTCAGGGCATCGGCCTTGCCTCCGTTGGCTTTGTCCAGCACCACCAGATTGGGATGAATGGAGCTGGTGAAAACTTGTTTGACCTCGGCGGTTTCCAGCCTGGACATCGGTGCCCGGTGGGCCTTTTCCAATTGGAAGGCTTCAATGAGTTTGTTCATGGTGCCATCGTTTGAGCCGTCGTTGATCACCAGGATTTCATAGTTGGGATAGCGCAGGGACATGAGGGCCTGGATGGCGGGAACACAGGTCAGTTCTTCGTTGTAGGCGGGTACAAGAAGGGAGATGGGTGGCGCGTCAGCCGTACGAACCAACTGGTTGAAATCAACGGCTTTCATGCGGTTGGCCAGTTTGATCAGATGTTTGAACACCGCCATGGTGATCAGGGCATACACACCGGTCTGCAGGATGTAATAAATGAACACCCCGATGGTGAAATAATAAATGATATCCCAAAGAAGATTCATCCAATTAACCCTTCCATCGGTTCGTCGACGGCATGCGCCGGCTCTTCTGCATTTTCAATTTTGATGGTGCTGAGAACTTCGCGGGCCAACTCGGCCCTCAAGGAATCCTTGTCCACAAAATCCAGCAACTCGTCCACGGCGTCCAGGTTTCCCAGGGCCTGAGCGGCAGCGAGATTGACCCAGGGGGAAGAATGATTCATCCCCGAAATAAGCACTGGGAAATCATTCTCGTCTCCCACCTGCCCGAGAGCGCGGCAGGCAGCGGAAAAAACGGGAGTATCATCCAGGGGCAATAGATTGCGAATGGCAGGAGCGTGGGTGCAGTTCCCCATCTCGGCCAGAATATCCAGGCAGGGGATCAACAAAGAGGATGGCATTTCACAGGAAATAATTTCGGCCACCATGTCGGCGGCTTCATAATCCTTCATCAGAAGCAGGGCCCGGGCCGCAATGGCCCGCAGTTGGGCTGGAGGATCAGGCATGGCCATGAAAATGCGCATATAGGGCTGGGATTCAATGCCGGCGCTGGCCAGAAGAGAGGACATATAGTTGTCGGTGACTTCTTCGAAGAGATTCAAATGATCCAGAACGGTGTCCACTTCCTGGCAACGGGGATTCAGGATCAGGGCCTGGACCGCAGCCATGCGCACTGGCAACTGGGGATCCTTGATGGCGCCCACAATTTCCTCGCGGTATTTTGGCAGTCCGAGGGTTCCCAGCAAGTTCACGCAACGAGCTCTGGTGCCGGATTTTTTGCTTTTTGTACCGCTGGCCAAAGAATCCAGCAGGGGCACGGCAAGTTCTTCCAGCATCGCCCTCTCGTGTCCCTGAACCTGGGTGGCAAAACGGGCCAGAAGTTGGGTGAAAACCCGTTTGTCCCCTGAGGATAAATCCTGGTGGATTGTTGCTGCGGAAATATCGCCGCTGATGTAATCCAGCAGTTGGGGTTGCCGTTTGTTTTCCACTCGCTTCCAATGCGCAGATTTCTGATTGTTGCCCAATCGCAGGTGGATGGCCAGGCCTATCACTGCCAGCAGCAGAACTCCCAGAAGCAATACGGCCACACCCAGCCAGAACCAGTGGCTGCCCGGGTTGGATAAACTGATCAGGCTATCAAACCAATCAAACAAGTCGTCCCCCTGGAAAAATCAGGCCACTGTTTTGCGGTGGATCAATCGGTGAACCCTGGCAGCCAATTCCAGGGGTGAAAATGGTTTGGTCAAAAAATCATCGGCCCCCAAATCAAAGGCCCTGACCAGAGCCTTGTCGTCTGAAACGGCGGTCATGATGATGATGGGAGTGTCCCGGTTGCTTTCCCCACTTCTCAAACGGGTCAACACTTCAAAACCATCCATTTCGGGCATTTTAACGTCAAAGAGGCAAAGGCCGAAATCCTGTTGGGCAGCCAGTTCCAGGGCTTGCAAGCCGGTGGTTGCATGGGTGATGGTGTAATTCTCTTTTTTGAGGCGGTGCTTGATGAGAGCGGCGGTGGTGGGGTCATCTTCTGCCAGCAGGATATTCCGGTTCTCTTCATGATTCCTGCGGGTCACCTGGTTCTGGGCAAGAATGCAGTTACCGCCGGCGCTGTTGGCCAGATCCAGAATACTCTGGGCTTCGGCCACGGCCTCATGCAAAGTGGCTTCGGGGCGGAAATGAGCCACTGCTGCCGAAAAATTAGCACAAAATACAATTCCATCGGGAAGGTAGAATGAATGATCGCGCAGCTTTGCGAGACCGTTTTGAAGCACCGAAGCCAGACAGATTTCCTCTTCTCGAGGGGTGATGGAAATGAACTGGTTGCCCTTCCAAAAGCCCAGGGTTGAATGATCAGGCAGGATGGCGGCCAGGATATTGGCAGCCACTTTTCGCACTGGGGGCGTGACCTTGGCCAGGACTTCCAACTCTCCTTCCAGTTCCACTAAAGCCAAGTCAAAACCGGTGTTAGAATTGGGAGTTTCCAGAATATTCTGTTCATACCACGTCAACAAATCAGCTTCTTCGAGCAAATTGGTGATAAATTCCCCTGCTTGTTCCAGGGCTTTGTCGTTCTCTGCAACCAAAGTCATTGCTTGGCCTTCCCACGCTTTGATAATAAGGTTTTTACTTCATTCTAAATATCGACAGGATTGAATGAGGATTTACAAAATTCTATATAGTTGTGCCCACCGCTGCTCAACGTTAGATTGGCTGTTGCAAATATTTTCGCCGCGCTGAATACGGAGATGTTCATGTCTGAATCAGGTTTCGAGTTCCACCGCTCCAGCGGTGTCCTGCTGCACCCAACCAGTTTGCCCGGTCCCGATGGCATTGGTGACCTGGGTCACTGTGCTTTTCGCTTCGTTGATTGGCTGCACCAGCACGGCCAAAGCCTGTGGCAAATTCTCCCTCTGGGCCCCACCAGTTTTGGCGACAGTCCCTACCAGACCCTGAGTGCTTTTGCAGGCAATCCTCTTTTGATCAGTCTTGAAAGCCTGGTGGATGATGGCTGGCTGAGCCCCGAAGACCTTTTCGCGCGGCCTGATTTTGATGAAGAGAGAGTTGATTTCGGCCCTGTCATCCAATGGAAATTTTCTGTCTTACAAAAGGCCTGGAGTGTTTTTCTGGAGCGGGCATCATCGTCCCACTGGAACCAATTCAAGATATTCCGCCAGGAAAATGCCCTCTGGTTAAATGATTTTGCTCTCTTCATGGCCTTGAAAGAAGAAGCCGGGGGAAAGGCCTGGTGCCACTGGGATGCAGCCCTTGTCAGCCGGAAAGTAGAGGCGCTCCAGGAGGCACGAGAGCGTCTGGACAAATGCATCAACTGTTACGCGTTCATTCAGTGGCTCTTTTTTGAACAGTGGCAAAAGGTTAAGGTGTACGCGTCGTCCAAGGGTGTGCGTCTGGTGGGCTATGTCCCCATTTTCGTGGCCTACGATAGCAGTGATGTGTGGGCCAATCCTCAGTACTTCCGCTTGGATGATGATGGCCGACCCACCCATGTGGCCGGGGTTCCACCCGACTATTTCAGTAAAACCGGCCAGCTTTGGGGAAACCCTCTGTACGACTGGAAGGCCCTCAAGGCCGATGGTTATTCCTGGTGGATCGATCGTTTGCGCACTGGCCTGGAAATGGTGGACCTGATCCGGATCGATCATTTCCGTGGTTTTGCCGGTTACTGGGAAGTGCCGGCCGCAGAAAAAACAGCCATCAATGGAACCTGGCAACCTGGCCCGGGCGCTGAATTATTCAAGGCTTTGCAGAATGTTTTTGGCAAAAATCTGCCTCTCATCGCCGAAGATCTGGGTGTGATCACCACTGATGTGGTGAAGCTGCGTGATGAGTTCAACCTGCCGGGTATGAAAATTCTTCAATTTGCCTGGAGTGGCCCGGATAATTTGTTTCTGCCCCACGAACATGTGACAAACTGCGTTGTCTACAGCGGCACCCATGACAACGATCCGACTCTTGGCTGGTGGGAACACCTGACCGATGCTGCCACCCGGGATCTGGTGAAGGAATACACCGGATGCGCGGTGGAAGAGCCTAACTGGACCCTCATCCGGCTGGGCATGATGAGCAGCGCTCATACCTTTATTGCCACCATGCAGGATGTGCTGGGGCTGGGCCGCCAGGCTCGCATGAATCTGCCTGGCGAAGGCACGGGAAACTGGAACTGGCGCATGCCGGCTGATGCCCTGACCGATGCGGCCGGCCAGCGTCTGGCCCGGCTGACCTGGCTGTACCGCCGCCGCCCTGATCAAGTTCTTACAGCACCCAAAGACCCTGAATTTGACGAGGCGAATGCAACACCTTGAATCCTCTGAAAAAGATCACCGGCGATTTCCGGCGCCTCGTTCTGGCCACCATGTTCTTTGGTGCCACCAGCGGCATTTTCATGTCCACCCTGAACAATTACCTCTGCGACACCCACGGATTTGATGCGGGCAGCCGTGGCTGGCTTGAATTTCCCCGGGAGTTGCCGGGGTTTTTCATCATCGTGGTGGTGGGGATTCTGCTGATGCGTTTCCGCGAGTCGCGCATCGCCGCCCTGGCTATGGTGGCCACCGCAGTGGGGGCCCTTGGCCTGGGCTTTCTCTCACCAAAAATATCGTTGCTGGTGGTTTGGATTGTGATTTGGTCTTTGGGTGATCACATCATTTTTGCCGTGGAAGGTCCCATCGGACTGAAGCTGGCCAAACGCGGGGCCGAGGGGCGCCGGTTGGGACAGTTGGGAGGCGCGCGCAATCTGGGTGTGATTCTGGGTGTGTCGGTGGTCTGGTTGCTGGCGCGTTATGTGGGCGACAGATACGACCTGTTCTATCTGGTGGCCGCTGTGTGCGCAGGGTTGGCCGGGTTCTTTTATCTGCGTCTGGGTCTGGGAAAGCAGGAAGCACCCTCGCGTAAAGTGGTTTACCGCAAGGAATACCATGTTTTCTATGCTATCAGTGCACTGTTCGGCATTCGCAAACAGATCTTCCTGGTTTTTGGGGCCTGGGTGCTGGTGGATCTGCATGGTGTGCCGGTTTCCACCATCGCCCTGCTTTATTTCCTGGCCTCGTTGCTGGGAGTTGTGCTGCGACCCCTTTTGGGCGATGTGATCGACTGGCTGGGCGAACGCAAGGTGCTGGCTTTCGATGAGATCATGCTGATTGTGGTGTGCCTGATTTATGCTTTTGCCTCGAACCTGATACCGAAACCTTATGACCTTTATGTGCTTTACGGGGCGTACATTCTGGATCACATCCTCTTTGCCTTGCGGGTGGCCAGAACCACTTACCTGAAAAAGATTGCCAAAGACCCAGCGGACATCACTCCCACCATCAGTCTGGGCATCACCATTGACCACGCGGTGGCCATGACCCTGCCGGTGCTTTCCGGATTCATTTGGGAACGATATGGGCACCAATATGTTTTCCTCATGGCGGCGGCGGTGGCCGTGGTCGGATTTTTCATCTGTTTGCGCATTGTGGTGCCTGAAGAAGTGCCACCAGCCGGCGATTAAACTTGATGAAGGAAACTGATTCTTGTCTATTTCTGGCTTTTGTCTTAGTTTTTGCCCATAATAATCGGTGGCACGCTTGATGCATGCCGTTTTGAGGGGTGAAAGGTTTACACGTGATAGTGAGTCGAAAAAATTCTTTATTGATGCTGTTTGTTGCTTTGCTGCTGGCTCTGCTGGTTGCCGGCGGCTGCGGAAAT
>JAOZJV010000645.1 GCA_029935695.1 Candidatus Krumholzibacteriia bacterium
TTGAATCTTTAAAGAAACACATAATAATGAATAAAGCTATTAAACAAGCTGGTTGAAGATTCGGATGTACAATGAAAAAGAATGGGGCCTCGGCATGATCATGCGCGGGGCCACCATTCTCTTTGTCTCCGACGACACCAATTATTTCAATAGCACCATTGACCTTGTCTCTGTCCTGCCTGATGCATTCAAACGATAATAATAAACCCCAGAAGAAACCCGCCCTCCCCCATCATTGCAGCCATTCCAAACCACCTGGTGACGGCCGGCGGCGACAGTACTTTTCGGAAGCAGGGTTTGAACAAGGCGCCCTCTGGCATCAAAGACCTGCAGGCTCACCTCAGCAGAAGCTTCCAGGCTGAAAGAGATCGTTGTTCTGGGATTGAAAGGATTGGGGAAGTTGTGGTTCAGTGCAAATGGGTAGTCTGGGCTTTCCTGGGTTGCGGAAACGCCCATTAGATTTGCCAGGAAACCGGTGGCAGCATTGATGATTTTTCCCGTGTGCATATCACGCACATAAACGGTCATCCGCAGCTCTTCGAAGTTCCATTCTTCCAGCGGACAATGCTCTAAAAAAACATGGGTGCCAAGGGTGGACGGAACACTCTGGCCGCCACTGGTGCCCGGATACATGCGCCGGAAAACCTGCATGTGAATGGGCTCACCGTTGGGACCGGTGTGTTCAACATTGTCTTCGGTGATCGTGCAGTAGAGTTGCAGATCGCTCTCAGGTCGGATGGCGTTGGCAGTAGTGACCGAGACGGTGACCTCCTGGGTATCATTGTCCCAGGCAAGATCGATGGCCAGGGGACTTTTGAAGGACTTTGCGTCCTCGAGGGCAGTGACCATTTCGGTCCCTACAGGACCAATTGGCAGGAAGGCATCGATCCAGAAACTGGGAACACCCAATATCATATATTCAACCGCCAACTCATTTGATTGCTGGGCGTTTGCCTGGTACATGGGATCGGTACCATCAGGCCAGGAAGTATGGATACGCATGACGGCAACATTGTTGCCCTCTTCAGGCAGGTAATTATCAAGGCCCTCATTGCCTTGAACGCAAGGCATACAACCAGCGTTGGTCCAGAGCATTCCCAGGGGAACATGGGACTCTGTGTAAGTATCCATCATGCCCGACGCGGAATTATTGGTGGGGTCGATATCATTAGCAAGCAGGGTTAGAGCATCCAGGTTGTAATATTGTCCTTCGGCCATGTAGAATTGAGGGAAGTTGACGAGTTCCTCATAGCCTGGAGGCAGGTTGTTGACAGTGACGGTTTCAGTATACTCCAGT
This sequence comes from Candidatus Krumholzibacteriia bacterium, assembly GCA_029935695.1. GTDB lineage: Bacteria > Krumholzibacteriota > Krumholzibacteriia > LZORAL124-64-63 > LZORAL124-64-63 > LZORAL124-64-63. Next base: position 1,298 of record JAOZJV010000645.1, read on the forward strand.
GTTCCGGATTGGTTGATTTGAAGTTCGACTTCGAAGGTTTCGGTCATCGAACCAAGGTTTTTCACCAGAACCTGCGGAGTGATCAATTCCTCGCCTGGAAGCTGAACACCATCTGGGGCAATGGAAATGGCTTCAACGTCAGAGCCGACCGGCTCGATTATGCTAACATCGTCCACAAACCAGGAGTCGTTGGTTCCACCAGTGCCTGTGTAACGGAAGGCGAGATAGACGGTGGTGCCAGCACCTGCCGGAAGGAGATCCACGACGGTGGGATCATTGCCAAACCCGGGAATTGTGTGGTTGTCCGAGGTCCAGTCTGCCAGAATTGAGAATGAACTGAGATCAGTTTGGCTTGTGGTGCTGTACATGATGTAGTGATGGCTGCTGTTGGTCATCCAGTTCAGCTCATCCTCGAAAAACTCCAGCTTGGGATTGACCAGTTGCGATAAATCCAGAGCTGGGGTGATCAACCAGTTATCCAGTGGAGTGGTCGACCAGAAATTGTAGGCACTGAAATTTCCGGTGTTGGATTTGTAACTGGTGCGATCCCAGTTGTTGGAATTGTTGGAAACTTCGGCCCAGCCATCCGGCAACCAACTTCCTTCAAAGCCTTCGCTTAAAATATCTTTCTCGCGAGAACTGGAATCTGCTGGAATGATGGATTCCTGGGGCTGATTGGCAAAAACGGGAACGGCCAGAGCCATAAGAATGAACCAGATGAATAAATTTTGTGCAATTTTCGCGGGCATGGCGAACCCCTAGGTTTTGATTTAAAAAGCCGGCCGTCAGATTATTCCAACGGCCAGCCGTCAAGGTTTCAACACGTGAAATGGGACCGAATCATTGGAAAACGATTATTTGTAAAAGCTTTTCAGCTGATCCCAGGTTGCCTCCTGGGTGGCCACGGTTTCACCATCGCCGAACCAGACATAATCAACCAACTTGGGCTCGCCCAGAGCCGTGGTGAAAATAATTTCAGTGATCATTTCATCGGCGGAATTGCTGACACCCCAGAAAGTATTCATGGAAGCAAAAATGGTATCGGTCCCAATCAAGCCTGAAGGGCCGTAGATTTCCATGTTGATATCACAGGCAACGATGGCCATCTGAAACATACACCCGAACGCGGCCACA
>JAOZJV010000646.1 GCA_029935695.1 Candidatus Krumholzibacteriia bacterium
CCTATGGCGGCTGTATGGGCATCAACACCTTTGATGCTTTTGAGGCTGGAGATGGTGCCGAAAACCTCGCCCGCTTCACCAATCCCAGCGGTGAACCTGATTACATCTACTCGGCAGCCACTTTGAACATGCCCGATGATGATCGCATCATCACCATGCCCTACGATTTCATGTTCATTTACACTGATCCCAATCATCCAATAAGTCCCGGTGTGGCCGCACGGACCAATATGTTGCGGGAGATTCTGGCTTTCTTCCAGGTTCCCTATATTGGCTGGCCCATTAGCGATGTCCTTCCCGATGCTGCCAGGTTCACTGTCCGGAACCATCCCAACCCTTTCAATCCCGCCACGAGGATCGAGTTCAACATGCCTCGTGATGGCCAATTGACCCTCAAAATCTACAATGTGAGGGGCGAGTTGGTGAAAACCCTGATCGATGAAACCCGCGCCGCCGGCTCTGGCCATGTCATGTGGGATGGCACCAACGCCCAGGGTTCCAACGTTTCTTCAGGTGTTTATTTCTATGAAGCTCGCACCGGAGGAGAAATTAAGGTCAATAAAATAGCTTTGGTGAAATGATTTTCTTCGGATAGTGCATCTGCGAAAGCGATGGGGGAGCGGCCTTTAATGGGGTCGCTCCTTTTGTTATGAAGGAGGGTTTTCAGTGTAATGCTTGGGGATTATGGTGATATCTGCTAGGATCAAACTCTATCATCGTCGGCCTTGGGAGTGGTCATGTTGGAGTAATACAACTCTGGGGGATAAAATGAAATACTTCACAGCAGTTGCCTGCCTGGCCATCGTCTTGGTTTCTGCCTCAGGCACATTCGCCACCGATCTTCCCGAGCTTGCTCATGGCCTTGAAAAGGTATTCCACGGTGGTAACGCTGAATTTGCCAAGTCCGGCCGGGATACTGTTTTTCTCATTGGTCCTTATAGCGCTGGCGCTCCGGTCAACGGCCAATTCGAGGATGCGGGCGGCAATCCCGCCTGGAATGGCTGGACCCACTGGGATCCCACCGAGCCAACTGATACGCATTGGCATGTCAGTGATTATATGGCTGCCGGTCTGAACGATACCCCCGGCAACCTTGCAGCTTATTGCGGCGATGCCACCATCGAGGCCTGCGTGCCTGAAGATCCCATTGGTGGATACGGAAACTCCTATAACGATATTATCGAGTTCAACTATGTGGTCGCCGATCCGGCCGCTGGTTGCACCATGAGCGTCAGCGGCGTGTTCAACAGCAACACCGAGCCTGCCTACGATTACATCACTTTCCAATTTATTACGGTTGATGGAGCGGTGGTTCAGTCTGCCAATGATGGTATCCACATTGCCGAGAATTTCATCTACACTCTGGCTTATGGACCGGCTGATTATGTTGGTCATGAAAGCGACACCGTACGCTTTCAAATCCTCGTCACCACCGATGGCGGCTGGTCCGATGAGGATTGCATCTTCTGGGGTGACGGCGCCTGCCAGATTGATGACCTCAGGGTTCAATGTTCCAATGGTGATTACGATGGCCTCACCGATTTTCAGGATGGCAATTTGGAGCCTTGGACAATTATCTACCCTTCTGGCGTTGGCGACTTCGCCAATCTCTGGACCAGTCTGGAAGATATTGACCCCTGTGCCTCCAACTATACCCCCCAGGTTGCTTTTATTGATGATGGCAATGTGGTTTCCGGTGTCGGGCCCAGCTATTGCCAGGAGTGGTGCTATGGTCCGGGCGGTTACATCGTCAACACCACCGGTGGCGCCGTTGTTGATGGTTATCTGACAAATTATGTAGAGAGTCCGGTGATGGATTGGCCCAGCGGCGATTATCTTGGCGCCGAGTTGAGGTACGATGCCTACTTGCACGAAGATCTTTCAGCCGATGCTCCGGGTATCTTTTTCACCTGGAAAGTGCGCTCCACTGCAGACGAAATAAATTCCCCCATTGCTGAAGCGCCATGGCGCAATCGTGGTTTTGTGTATTATGGCGGGCCAGCCTATATACGCGAAGGGGATATTGTCACAGACCTGCTGGAACCAGGTAGAACTCATGTTCAGGTTCGGTTTGAAGTGCTTGAATGGGGTTATTACTGGGGTTGGACCGGCAATGATGGTTATCCCGCACCGTACCTGGATAATGTGCGTTTCACTGCCTTTCAATCATATGGGCCCGGCATGAGCTCAAGTGTAGTGGATCTGGCCCAGGATAATTTTACCGAGATCAATGAAGAAGTGGACATGACCAATCTGGCCATCAACAACGTCCGTTTCGACAGGTCCAAGAGCAAAGCTGGTTTTAACGAAGAACACAACATCCCTGGTGACTCCATCATCTGTGATATTGCATCAGTCAGAGTGGGGGGACTGCTGGTGAGCAACCGGCTGGTTTACACCATGCAGCGCAATCCTGTTTTTGACAGT
>JAOZJV010000115.1:0-1572 GCA_029935695.1 Candidatus Krumholzibacteriia bacterium
GTCTGCTATTCCCGAATTCAGTGATTTGGCACTGGTCATGGAGATCTGATCATGTCAGTTGGAGATTCAAACACACGCAAAGATGTCGTTGCAAAAGTTACCGGAAAAACCCGGTTCACCGATGACTTCACCATGGCTGGTATGTTGCACGCCAAATATGTGAGGAGCACCATCGCCCACGGCATGGTTAAACATATAGACAGCAGTGCTGCTCTGGCCATCCCCGGAGTGGAAGCTGTTTTCACTTCTGCCGATATTCCCAAAACTCTTTTCCCCACTGCAGGCCATCCATATAACCTTGATCCTGATTACCAGGATGTCGCCGATCGGTTGCTGCTGAATGATCATGTGCGTTACCATGGGGACGAAGTGGCCATCGTGGTGGCCCGCGATCATCTCAGTGCCGTAAAGGGTGCCCGGGCCGTCGCCGTCGAATATGAAGAGCTTCCTGTTTGTGTCACCTCCGAGGCCGCCCTTGCTGAAGGGGCTCCGGCCATACACGAAGGTGGCAATGTCGTCAAATCCACCACCTTTACAATGAACGGCAATCTCAGTGATGCCGAAAAAGCAGCTGACACCATCATCGAAGATTCCTTCAGCACTCCCATCATTCTGCACTGCCATCTCGAAAACCACACTGCCTATGCTTATATGGATGACACTGATCACATCATTATTGTCAGTTCCACACAGATTCCCCATATCTGCCGGCGCATCGTGGGTCAGGCTCTGGAGATGCCCTGGTCTAAAGTCCAGGTGATTAAGCCCTATATCGGTGGTGGTTTCGGTAACAAACAAGACGTGGTGCTGGAGCCCATGGTGGCTTTCCTGACTGCTAAACTTAATGGTGCTCCGGTTAAACTTGAGCTGGATCGGGAGGAATGCCTGGTTGCCACCCGCACCCGCCATTCCTGGTCCATCAACGCCCGAGCCGGCGTCACCAACGATGGCATCTTAAAATTCATGGACCTGGATGTGACGTCCAACACCGGAGCCTATGCCTCTCACGGACATTCCATTCCCATGGCCGCCGGTTCCAAGTCATGCAACCTGTATCCCCGCAGCGTGACCCGATTCTCGGCCACCACCCACTATGCAAACGTACCCGCAGCTGGCGCCATGCGCGCCTACGGCTCACCTCAGATTTTCTTCGGTATTGAAGGACTTCTTGAAGATGCAGCCCGGGCTTCAAACATGGATTCCGTTGATTTCCGGATCAAGAATTCAGCCGTACAAGGTGATATCATTTCGAAAACCGGAGGGCTCGAACATTCCGTGGGCATGGTCGAATGCCTGGAAAAGGGACGCGAGGTCATTGGCTGGGATGCACGGAAAAAGAAATATGCCCAGCAGAGCGGCCCCATTCGCCGCGGCCTGGGTGTATCGTCTTTCAGCTATGGATCAGGAACCTATCCAGCCTGTGTGGAGATTGCCGGTTGCCGGTTGGTTCTCAATCAGGACGGAACAGTTCACATGCAGATTGGAGCCACGGAAATTGGGCAGGGATCCGACACCGCCCTGGCACAGATGGCAGCCGAGACCCTGGGTTTGGCCTACGACTCCATCCACGTG
>JAOZJV010000115.1:1582-8863 GCA_029935695.1 Candidatus Krumholzibacteriia bacterium
ACGTGGTCTCGGTGCAGGACACTGATGTCACTCCTTTTGACACCGGCGCCTACGCCTCCCGTCAAACCTATGTGGTGGCTCCGGCCATCCATGAAGCCGCTACCATCCTGAAGACCAGAATTCTTGACCATTGCCGGGAAATGACTGCTGAAAACCATGACGGCCTCGATCTCATCAATGGATCCATCGTCAGTCTGGATCAGCAGGGCAAAGTCATCCAGAATGTGATGGAGCTGAGCGACCTGGCCCTGGACACCTACTACCATAAAGAGCGTGGTGGTCAGCTGAGCGCCGAAGTATCCACCAAAACCAAGACCAACGCTCCCAGTTATGGTTGCACTTTTGTGGATCTGGAAGTGGACACCGAGATGTGCACTGTCACCATCAAGGAAATTCTCAATGTCCATGATGCGGGCAGAATCATCAATCCTCAGACGGCGGAAGGCCAGGTTCACGGCGGAATGGCCATGGGCATTGGCATGACCCTCTTTGAAGAACTGCTCATCGATCCCAAAAGTGGCTGGATTTTCAACGGCAACCTGCTGGACTATAAAATCCCCACGGCGGTGGACATTCCCGAGCTGAGCCATGCCTTTGTGGAGACTTTCGATCCCACCAGTCCCTATGGCAACAAATCCCTTGGCGAACCACCGACCATCTCTCAGGGCCCGGCCATCCGCAATGCCATTCTGGATGCCACGGGAGTTAAAATCAACGAAATGCCCATGACCCCCAAGGTCCTGTTCCGTTATTTCAGTGAAGCTGGACTTATTGAAAACCCCGGGAGCGTGTAAAAATGTATCCTATTGAAACATATCATCATGCAAGCAGTGTAGCGGATGCCGTCCAGGCCTTGAGCAAGGATGCAAAAGCACGAATCATAGCCGGAGGCACCGATGTTCTGGTGCGCCTGCACGGAGGTGACAGTGATTATGGCCGGGTTGTTGATATCAACCACCTGGATGAGCTTCGGGAAATCAAAATGGACGACGAGGGCAACATTTACATTGGCGCCCTGGCTTGTTGCAGCGACATCATCAACAATGAGCTGGTTCAGAAACATCTGCCCATGATTGCCGAATCCCTGGCCACCATTGGTGGCCCCCAGGTGAGAAATTGCGCCACCATGGGTGGTAATATCTGCAACGGAGCCGTCAGTGCGGACAGTGCCTGCTCCGCTCTGGTGTATGAGCTGGACATGGTTATTGAAGGGACAGACGGCCAGCGCACCGAATCCATCAATGGTTTTCACACCGGCCCCGGACGCACCATCCTGAAGCAGGGTGATATTCTCACCAGCTTTGTGGCCCGGCCGAAAAATTACAAAGGTTTCTCTGCCTGCTACCAGAAATATGCCATGCGCGGGGCCATGGATATTGCCACCATCGGCTGCGGTGTCGGACTGCAAATGGATGGCAAAAAAATCCAAACGCTGAAAATTGCTTTCACCGTTGCGGCCCCCACTCCCATCCGCTGCACAAAAGCGGAACAGGTCATGGTTGGCCAGGTGTTCAGCGAAGAACTCCTGGAGAAAATGGCTGTTGCTTTGGCTGAAGATGTGATGCCACGAACCTCCTGGCGAGCCAGCAAGGAATTCCGGCTTCACATCATCAAAACCCTGGCTAAAAAACAAATCCAGCGGGCTGTTAAAATGCAAGGGGCGGTGCAATGATGAAAACCATGAATATCAATCTCAGCATCAATGGCAAAGAATTTGAAATCAATGTTGATGTGCGCAAATCCCTCATGGATGTGCTGCGGGACAAAGGCTACACCAGCGTCAAACATGGCTGCGGAGTGGGCGAATGCGGAGCCTGCACGGTGCTGGTCGAAGGCACCCCTCTGGATTCCTGTCTCTACCTGGCGGTTTGGGCCAACAACAAGGCGATCCGAACCGTTGAAGGAGAGTGCAAAGATGGTAAGCTCACTGTGGTGCAGGAGGCCTATGTTGAAGAAGGTGCCGTCCAGTGTGGATTCTGCACTCCCGGCCTCATCATGTGCAGCACGGCATTTATTGAACAGAACAGTGTGGAAGACCTGACCAGTGAGGAAATCAGAAAAGCCCATGCCGGTAATCTTTGCCGCTGCACCGGATACCAGACCATCGTCAATGCTGTGAAAACAGCAGCAAAGAAATGATCGATTCCAAGAGTGAATGGAAAGCCATCAGAGGTCGTTTTCTCGATGTAACGACTGGGTGCCTTGATCCATCTCTCATCGATGAAAATATTCGTCAATACGAAGACGGTCTGCTACTGCTGAAGAATGGGTGCATTGATTGGTTTGGAGACTGGGAAACTGGACAGGATAAAATTCCATCCGGTTGCTCCCTTGATCATCACAAGGACAAATTGATTGTCCCCGGTTTCGTTGACACCCATCTGCATTTTCCCCAGGCTGATATTGTGGGAGCCTACGGGGAACAACTTCTGCAGTGGCTTGAAAACCACGCATTTCCCGCCGAAAAAAAATATCATGATGCTGCCCATGCCAAAGCCATGGCTGATTTCTTTCTGGACCAGCTGCTGCGCAACGGCACCACCTGCGCGTCTGCTTTTTGCTCGGTTCATCCCCAGTCAGCAGAAGCATTGTTCAAGGCGGCCGATCAAATCAACATGCGCCTCATTGCCGGTAAGGTGATGATGGACCGGAATGCTCCGGCGGATTTGCTTGATACAGCCCAGACCAGTTATTCGGAGAGCAAAGCCCTCATTGAAAAATATCATCAGCGGGGCCGGCTCCTTTATGCCATCACCCCCAGGTTTGCACCAACCTCAACAGACCGGCAGCTGGAGATGGCAGGCCAGCTGAAGCAGGAGTTTCCCGACACCTACGTGCAAACTCATCTCTCTGAGAATCTGGAAGAAATTCAGTGGGTCAAAGAATTATTTCCTCAGCGGAAAAACTATTTTGATGTGTATCATCACTATGGATTGACGGGTCCCCGCAGCATCTTTGCCCACTGTGTCCATCTTGAAGAGCAGGAATATGACCGGATGCAGGAAACGGATTCAGTCATTTCTTTTTGTCCCACCTCCAATCTTTTTCTGGGCAGCGGACTGTTTGACATGCAGAAGTCCCGGGCTAAAAACATCAGGGTTGGATTGGCAACGGATATTGGTGGTGGGACATCCTACAGCATGCTCCAGACCATGAGTGAAGCCTACAAGGTGATGCAACTTCAGCGGCAGGATCTTTCACCCTGGGATGCCCTTTACTGCGCCACTCTGGGGGGCGCCAAAGCACTGTCCCTGGATCATCTTATCGGCAATTTTGATGTGGGCAAAGAGGCTGACTTTGTGGTGCTTGATCCTCAGGCAACCGCTCTTCAGGCCCAGCAATACAATAGAGTTGAGAGTTTGGCTGACCTCTTTTTCAGCCTCGTTATACTGGGTGATGAGAGAAGTATTTCCCACACCTATGTCAGCGGTAGTCTTGTCCATGAACGATCGGTGAATTAAAACACTTTTCAGGAGAAGTTATGAGTAACACCCCAGCCCGTCTTGAGCTCAAAGGAATGACCAAAGCCTATCCGACGGTCATTGCCAATGACTCCATTGACATGAGCATTGCCCCTGGTGAAATCCATGCTGTGCTCGGAGAAAATGGTGCCGGCAAAAGCACTCTGATGAAGGCCATTTACGGAGTGGTGAAACCGGATCAGGGACAGATCTTTTGGGATGGCGAGGAGGTTGCCATCCACAATCCGGCCTTTGCCAGGAAACTTGGCATTGGCATGGTTTTCCAACACTTCTCCCTGTTTGAAACCCTGACCGTAACAGAAAACATTGCCTTGGCCATGGACGACTACAAAGACATGGAATCGTTGGCGGTGCGCATTAAAAGAGTCTCCGAAGAGTATGGCCTGCCCCTGGATCCGAACCAGCTGGTGCACTCGCTTTCGGTGGGATTGCGGCAGAGGGTTGAAATCATCAGGTGTCTTTTGCAGGAGCCCCAGCTTCTGATCATGGATGAACCCACTTCGGTGCTGACACCCCAGGCGGTTCGTAAAATGTTTGAGACCCTGCGCCGTCTTGCGGATGATGGTTGCTCGATCCTCTACATCAGCCACAAACTGGATGAAATTCTGGAATTGTGCCACAGCGCCACCATCATTCGCGGTGGAAAAGTTACCGGCTACGCCACCCCTTCGGAAGAAACGGCCTCCAGCCTGGCCCGCATGATGATCGGCAAAGAGCTGCCTGTCTGTTCCCGGGACAAACCGGAACTCAATGGCGAAGAGTGCCTCAAGGTGAACAATCTTTCCCAGAAAGCAGATGATCAGTTCGGCACTGACCTTCAGTCCATCAATTTTTCAGTGAAGTGCGGTGAAATCGTAGGGATTGCAGGCATTTCCGGTAACGGACAGCAAGAGTTGCTGTACGCCCTCAGCGGAGAACATACCTCCACGGACAAGAACTCCATCTCCATTGATGGAAATCCCGTGGGTCACTTCCAACCTGATCAAAGGCGTAACCTGGGCCTGGGATTTGTTCCCGCCGAACGCATTGGTCGAGGGGCTGTGCCCGGAATGTCCCTGTCCAACAATGCCATCCTTACGGCGCACCGTCACGGGATGGTGGGCCGGGGTTTGCTCAAGCTGGACAAGGCAGCCGATTTTGCTCAAAAATGCATCACTGATTTTGCCGTAAAATGCGGCTCCAAAAAAGACCCGATCACCAGCCTTTCCGGTGGCAATATTCAAAAATACATCACCGGCCGGGAAATCCTGCAAACGCCTAAAATGCTGGTGGTGGCCCAACCCACCTGGGGTGTGGATGTTGGTGCCGCCAACATTATCCGTCAGGCCATGATTGATCTTCGTAATGAAGGTTCAGCCATTCTGGTGGTATCGGAAGAACTGGATGAACTCTTTGAAATTTGCGACCGTCTCATTGTGATTGCAGAAGGATGGATGTCACCTTCGGTTACAGTGGAGGAGACAAGCAAAGAAGCCATCGGTCTCTGGATGAGCGGGATGTTTCCCGGTGGTCCGGCAGAAAAATCTAATCCGGCAGCCTCCAAAGAATTAGGATAAATATGTTTTTCAAAATAGAAGCCCGACCCGAACCGTCCAAGTCCATGAAGTATTTCTCGCCTCTGATTGCAGCGGCCCTCATGCTTTTCAGTGGCCTCATTATCTTTACCCTGCTGGGCAAACCTCCCCTGGCCGCCTTTCACGCCTTCTTCATTGAACCGATCAATGATCTTTATGGCCTCGGTGAGCTGCTGATCAAGGCCGCTCCGCTGATGCTGATCGGAACAGGTCTCGCCGTTGGCTTCCGGGCCAGCATCTGGAACATCGGCGCCGAAGGTCAGCTGGCCATCGGGGCCCTCTTTGGTGGTTATATCGCTATTGTTTTCAACGACAATAGCGGGTTCTTTGTTCTGCCCCTGATGGTTATCGCCGGTGCCCTCGGTGGTCTGTTGTGGGCTTCCATTCCCGCTTTTCTGCGAACAGTATTTAATGCCAACGAGATTCTGGTCTCCCTGATGTTGAATTATGTAGCGATTCTCCTGCTGGGATTACTGGTGCACGGACCCCTGAAAGATCCTCTTGGCTACGGCTTTCCCCAGTCGGTTCTCTTTTCCGATTCGGCACTCCTGCCCATTCTCAAAGACGGGACCCGGCTTCATCTGGGAGTTGTGATTGCCTTCATCGGAGTGATTCTGGGCTGGGTTTTTCTGCAGAAAAGTTTCACCGGCTATCAGATTCAGGTGGCCGGCCTGGCACAGAATGCTGCCTCCTATGCTGGTTTCAAATACAAGAAACTGATCTGGATCGGACTGTTGTCCGGTGGCACGGCCGCTGGTGTTGCCGGTACTCTGGAAATTGCAGGTCCCATTGGACAGCTGCTGCCCACTGTGTCGCCGGGGTATGGCTACGCCGCCATCATCGTGGCCTTTGTTGGGCGACTTCATCCTGGTGGAATTTTACTTTCGAGTCTGCTGATGGCACTTCTTTATCTCGGTGGTGAATCGGGTCAGATGAATCTTGATCTGCCCGCAGCCGTGACCGGTGTTTTCCAGGGACTGCTCCTGTTTTATCTATTGGCCACAGACTTTCTTATTGATTACCGGGTCCTTCCAAGTGGAACCCCCAAGGAGGCAAAATAATGGATTTGGCTATCTTCATTAAAATTCTTGTTGCAGCTATTGCCTCGGGAACTCCCTTTGTTTTTGCGGCTCTGGGCGAACTTGTCGCTGAAAAATCCGGAGTGCTCAACCTGGGTGTCGAAGGCATGATGCTGGTGGGTGCCATCTGTGGTTTCATTGGCATGGCCACCACAGGCAGTGTTTTAGTGGCCGTTATCTGTGGCATGGCCGCCGGCGCTGCCATGGCTGGCATCTTTGCCATTCTCACCTTGAACCTGATGGCCAACCAGGTTGCCAGCGGCTTGGCTCTGACCATTTTTGGGGTGGGACTCAGTTCCTTCCTGGGTTTGAACTACACCAGCGTGGCCCTGTCCGGCGTCCCGGAAATTCATATTCCCCTGTTGAGTGATATTCCAATTTTAGGAGAATTGTTATTCTCTTATGACATCCTCATTTACGTTTCCCTCATCCTTTTTGCCGTTGTGAACTGGTTCCTGTTCAAGACCAAGTCCGGTTTAATTCTGCGTGGTATCGGGGAAGCACCCAAATCTGCCCATGCCCTGGGCTACAATGTGATCGCCATCAGGTACATGGCCGTACTCTTTGGAGGAGCCATGGCCGGTCTTGGTGGTGTCTATTTGTGTATCGCCTACACCCCCATGTGGGTCGAAGGCATGGTCGCCGGCAGAGGCTGGGTTTCTCTTGCCCTAGTAGTCTTCGCAACCTGGAGACCAGCGCGTGTTATGATCGGGGCCTATCTATTCGGCGGGATCACGATTGCCCAGTTTCATATCCAGGGTTTTGGCATTGAAATTCCAGCTCAACTGCTCTCAATGCTGCCCTACATTTCCACAATTGTCGTGTTGGTTTTTATCTCCAGAGATCCCAATACCATTCGTTTGAATTCGCCGGCTTCATTGGGCACCACCTATCACCCAAGTCAACCGCATTCGTGATGGATTCGTGATGGAGATTAGTCACTTTCCACCCTCTTCCAGGGGGGCAATGTCATTGTCCCCTTTTCGATAAATCCGTCCACCGGGTTGCCGTGTAAAACGAGTAAACACTCTTGATCATTTGGTCAATTCCGACTAGAATATTTTTCAAGAGTTCACCCAGGCAAGTAATATTGTTTTTTCTCCAAGGAGAGTCGCTGATGGGAATCACAAGAAAACAGTTAGTTTC
>JAOZJV010000116.1:0-275 GCA_029935695.1 Candidatus Krumholzibacteriia bacterium
ATATTTTCAGGCAGGAAACAGGTTAGTTTTACCCACAGATTCTGCTGAGGAGCCAGATTGTAATGTCAATAATTGAAGATAATTGAATCTGTCCATGGACAAGCTGCCGTTTGGGGATGAGGAATTTGACATTATTTGGTCGGAGGGGGCGATTTATAATATCGGTTTTGAACGAGGTGTAAAAGACTGGAGTCGATATCTGAAAGTCGGCGGATTGCTGGTTGTTTCAGAAATTACCTGGATAACGGCATCACGCCAGCTACGGGGTTTATGTT
>JAOZJV010000116.1:285-8830 GCA_029935695.1 Candidatus Krumholzibacteriia bacterium
GGGATGCATTCATGGACAAAAAAAAGAAATTGCAAATGATCCTGGGAAATCTGCTTTTGTTTGCCATGTTATTTGGGTTGGTGCAATTTAATAAAACGATACTCCGGCCACAGGCAGCGGGCTCGGAATTTGAAGTACTATCAACGGGCAGTCTTCCAAATTTTTGGGCAGGGTTCTTTATCAGCCTGGCGGGTGTGAATGTCATATTGGGACGAAAACCAAAACATGGTCGATTGTGGGTGTATTTATCCTCGTTCCTGGTTTTTTCGATCCTGGCTTTTGAAGAGTTCATTCCGTTGTGGGGAGCCAGTACCCAGTTTGATTATTTTGATGTTTTTGCCAGTGGACTGGGCGCTGCCCTGGCCATCATTATATTCGAAATTATTGCCCGAAAATTTAGTGACGAAGTCCATTGACCGTTTGAAACCGATGGAATAAGTCGTTCAGTCAGCCGACTCTTCCGGTTCAAAAACCTTCTCAATACCAACACCCAAACTCTGAGCGATGGCAAAAGCCAACGACAGCGAGGGCAACCAACCAGGGCCACCACAATAAGGGTTGCCTGGGAAGCATGGCGGGAAATGGCTTCGTCTCGCTCATCCAGTTCATTCATTTGTCGTCCTCGCTTGGATTTCCAGCCAAGCCAGGCGTTCAGCAGGAATCCAGGCAAGATGATAGCCGCTGCCAGACCTCGCCAAATGGGCTGCTCGGGAGCGGCAAATCGAGTTACGCCTGGAATAAGTACAGCAGCGATAAGCCCACCAAGAATGAGGGTCCAGATACTGGCGGAAATGATGTCAAGTAATTCTTACATGTTCATTCTTACAAGGTTTGCCCTTGATGATTTTCTGGCCTTGGGTCTTAATGATTTCTTGTCAGAACGACAGGCCGATCCGATCTCCATCGTGGTCGAACTTGAAGAAAAATCCAAAGGAGTAACCATGTCCTCTGAAACCAGTGTCGATGCCGTGCAGGGTGATTCTTATTTCGATGGCGGGCTCATTCAACTCATTGGATGGAATATTCTGGGCTGGCTGGTGACTCTCTTGACCCTGGGGATTTGTTTTCCCTGGTCATACACGATGATTTATCGGTGGGAAGCCGAACACACGGTGATCAACGGTCACCGGATGAAATTTGACGGCACAGCTGTCCAGCTCTTTGGAATGTGGATCAAGTGGTTCCTTTTGAGCATCATCACTTTGGGAATTTATGGATTCTGGGTGAGCATTTCCCTTAAAAAGTGGCGAGTGGCTCATACCAGGTTTGTGAATTGAACAGAAGCAAGAGAGGGTCAACACAACAATGAGTCTTGAAAAAGAACTGCAGGAGCGAAGCGAATCAAAATGTGAATTGTGTGGGGCGCCGGAGGGCCTCGGTGTGTATGAAGTACCGCCCAGTTCCGATGGCACGATCGACACCTGTTTGCACATATGCAGCACCTGCCAAACCCAACTGGATAACCCCCGGCAGGTTGATGCCAACCACTGGCGGTGTCTCAACGATAGCATGTGGAGCCAGGTCCCGGCAGTTCAGGTTGTTGCCTGGCGAATGCTGCAGCAGCTCAGCTCTGAGGGCTGGCCTCGGGATTTGCTGGATATGTTATTCCTGGATGAGGAAACTCAGGCCTGGGCAGAGGCCATGGTACCGGACGAGTCACCCGGAACGGCCATCAAACATATGGATGGCAATGGCGCCATGTTGGAAGCAGGAGATTCGGTAATATTGACCAAGGACCTGAACGTTAAAGGCGCAAATTTTACTGCCAAACGAGGCACAGTCGTCCGGTGTGTTTCTCTTGTGTCAGACAACCCGGAGCACATTGAAGGCAAGATTAATGGCCAACGCATCGTCATTTTGACGAAATTTGTAAAGAAGGCGAACTGACGGCAAACGAATTACCTGAACCGAAGCCTAAAAGGAAATCAAAATCCCGTTGAGCCGTATGGTAGTGCTGTCAATGCCGATGCCGAAGCATTGCGCTATGTAGCTCGTGAATATTACATCGAGAAAAGTGAAGCTGTCGTTAAACTCGAAAGCCTGCAGGCAGGATTTCATGATAAGACCGGTATTATCTGGACTTTTGTTTTAAAAGAAACTGGCGAGGCGTTGGGATACGGTGGCTTCTTTGAAATCTCAGAAAACAGAAATGAAGCGGAAATCGGTTACGGAATTCTTAAAGAATATTGGGGCCATGGCTATGTGTCGGACGCAGTCCATGAACTGTCCCGCTTTGGTTTTGAAACCATGCAAATGCAGAGAATTTTTGGACGGGTTGATCCAGGGAATATACCCTCCGCTCGCATCCTGGAAAAACTGGGATACCAGAACGAAGGCGTGCTTCAGGCGGATGAATATGCCCGGGGCAAATCTTTTGACATGACCATTTGGGCAAAACTCTAGAACCGATACGATATAAACGTCCTCAATTCAATATTCTTCAAATGCGTTTCGTCGTAATTGTCGAAGTAAGAATTGCGCAAGTAATAGGTATATTGCAGACCGAGTCCCCATTTTTTGTAGATGCGGGGGTTCAGTGTGGCCTGGGCCCAGTGCACAAATTCATCGCCATCAACACCGCTGAGGGTGTGGAACCAATAAACCCAATAACGCAGGGCAAAAAATCCGTACTTTTTGTGATCCAACATGCCGAACAGTTTTAATTTAGCACCGGTTGTGTAGTTGTATTCCCGACCGGCAGCAGTTTCGAAGCCAACATTGGAGCCACCGAGAACAACCCAGTTCAGTTGGGCGCCAGTGAGGATCATCATGGGAGAGTTGGCGTTGAATCGGGAAAAAATTCCAGCCCCGACACTCTGGGCACCAAACTGATAAACCCGTGAATCAAAATAGTCGTAATCCTGGAAAACACCGAACATGCTGCGGTTGTCCTGGCCATGATCAAATTTTCGTCCATAAAGCAGGCCTGTGCCTGTGACCTCGTGAATCAAGGGGAATCGGCCGTGCAGGGTCAGGGCAGCCCGCAAAGTGAAATAATCGAAGGGATCGGGGTTGGCCAGGTCTTCGAAGGGATCACCATAGAGGAACTTACCACTCAGCAGGTAGGCGGGCATGCTGTTGCTCAGGTCGGTTCCGTCAGCCACATGGTTGGTTCCAGCGGAGAGACTGCCACCAAGATAGGACGGCATCCAGTCTGAAGGATTAGTCCCCAGCTTGGCTGTTTTTCCGGTGACGAGTCTGTTGAATCCTCGGATGGGATTGACAAAGAAGGCGCCCAATTCCCTGAATGTTCGTTCTGATCCGCTTGATGAGTTGTCCAGGATCATGGAGGAAAGGCGGTAAGCTGTTTCGCCCATATAAGCGCCACCAATCACAGTGGTGACGAGGTCGTTGATAGCTGGAGGTTCGGCCTCAAAAAATATTTCCCAGGCCAGGCTGCCAGCCATGGTGAAAGGAATGGATCCCCAGAAATCATAACCGTTGGTACGGGCCGCATTGAAGAACTGGCCACCGTGATAGGGGTGCCCCCACTGGTTCATGGCCCAGTCGTCGTGATCCCACACAAAACCGGTTCTCATGTTTTGTTCGATGGTGTTGAAGCCAATGTAGGCCCAGTCGGTGCCCAATATACGGCTTGGGGCCCAGACTCCCACCGTGAGCATGCCCAGGTTGGCCGCCAGAAGGCCATTGTTTTTGGGTTCTTCAACCTGAAGAGAATCCGGAGTGTCTGTTTGGAGCGCCTGAGCGATTCCTGGTAACAAAAGAGATGTCATCAACAGGGGGATAATAAAGAGTTTCATTAGAATAACCCCACTCCCAGGAATGCTGACCCTTTGTTGATGTCCACTGAGCTGAAGGAATCTCCTTCGTAAATATTTGTTGTGGAGGCTCCGACGAAACATGCCATGTTCCGTCCAAGGATGACTTCAAGTCTGAGACTGCCATCCAGAGTGTAGAATTTTTCGGTGTTGATGGTGGGGTCTTCGGTGCCACTGGGCAGGACATGGCGCAAGCCCACATCGGCTGCCACATTGAGCCAGGAATTCAGAGGGAACCGGCGGCCCAGATTCAACCCCAGGAAGAACGAGGCTTCACGGTTATCAAATTCACTGAATCCACCACAGGTGAGCTCAGTGTACCAGCGGCTGTGGGAGAACTGAAAACCCGTTGCGTATTGAGTGATGCCGCTGGTGTTGGTGATCCATTGGAAATCAGTAATGAAGCGAGTTGATTCGGGAGCTGGGTCTTCTCCAGCCATGGAGGCCAGGGGTAGAAACAGAGCAAGCAAAAGGGAGAATATCAGAATGCCACGATATCTGGTCATGGGTCAGTTCCCATCGTCAGGAATGGTTGGTAAAATCAATGGTAATTCAGAGTAAACCCCAGGGAGATTTATGGGTCAAGAAAATTAACGAATCAGTGTAATTTTTTGCTCAGCAATAAGTTGCCCTGACCTGGCTTTGACCAGGTAAACACCGCTGGCAAGATTGCGGCCACCATCA
Organism: Candidatus Krumholzibacteriia bacterium; assembly: GCA_029935695.1. Classification (GTDB taxonomy): domain Bacteria; phylum Krumholzibacteriota; class Krumholzibacteriia; order LZORAL124-64-63; family LZORAL124-64-63; genus LZORAL124-64-63. The sequence continues at coordinate 4,749 of JAOZJV010000116.1, forward strand.
TCCTGCCCGTTCCAGGTCAAACCGTGGCGTTTGCCGGTGGGCAGCATTCCCTGATGAAGAGTTCGGACTTTGAGCCCTCGCACGTCAAACACTTCAATGATTGAGTCGCCGCTTTTCGCCTGGGTCAAGTCCAGCTCAATGGTCACGCGGGGATTGAAGGGGTTGGGGAAACAGCGCAGGCTGAGGTTTTGAGGAGCTGGAATTTCATCGGTGATGGCGCTGATATTTGTGACGCCATAATTGGTTTCAATGTATGAAACGGCCACCTCTGAAATACCTGTGTCGGCACTGCGAACCTGGATGAACCGGTAGTTGTTGGGTGAAGGAATTTGCAGGGCAGAATCACCGGGACTCCAGGTTTCCCATTCGATGAAGGCCAGGTCGTCATACCAGCTGAAGCCGGTGCCTTCGTCTGGCGGTTCGTGACCGCAGCGCATTTCAAAATAGATGGCGTGTTCGGGTGTTTCCATGTCCAGCCATTGGCGCACCCAGTCGGTTGATCCGTCGAAATGTGGCGCAAGACTGTAACCGGCAATGGGGGATTCGGAATATCGATCGGGATAAAAGCGGACCATGGTGCGAGCCTGGGAGGCATTTTCTGCGCGCATCCAGGCCACGGCCGAGTGTTGTTTGGCCGGGTCGCAGGGAAGGTGCTTTTCCAGGTCGGTTCCGGTTTGGTCGGAAGCACTGGAAAAGCGGCGCAGGCGCAGGCTTTGTTCTCCGCTGTGGGTGATGTCGCTGACGAGGGTTTCGTCGTCGGTGTTCACATCCCACAAATCGGCGCCTTCATCTTCAAAACCGCCGTGCCAGAGAATTTCTCTTCCCCAGCGCACTTCCACTGGGCCATTTGCCATCAATTCAGATAAGTTTCCAAGGCCCGCCAACTCAAGAGGGGCTGAAGTGGCGTATCCTTCGATTTCGGTCAAAGGAACCGTTGCCTGGGTTTCGATAAGGGTGGAATCCAAGCCCGCACGGCTGAGGTGAATACGGGCATCCTGGCCGTCATTAATGGGTACCACAATGGCATTCATGGGGCGGGAGTAATCGGCCAGCCTGTCGATGATTTCGCGGCTCAGATTTCCACTCACCGGTTCGGGTATGAAATGATTGATCCAGGCCGGGGTGAACCGGTAACCGGTGATGCCGGTTTTTTCAATTTCAAGGGTCAGCACCAAGGTGGGCATGGTCTCAGGGTAATAAAGATCGAAGATAAAATTACCCAAACTGTGGGCGATGAGTTTGCCATTGTAAGATTCGAACCCCTGCAGCACATGAGGGTGGTGGTTGATCAGAATATCGGCCCCAAGGTCGATGGCAGCCCGGCGCAGCTCGCGCTCACCGGGTGAGGGTTCGACGCGGAATTTGAAATGGGGATCATTTTCATTGATGGTCGCTGCTTCGATGGGCAGGGGTGAAGATGGCAGTTGGGTGATGAATCCATCCGGCGGGGGAGCCGTATCGTATTCGTCGCCGCTGTGGGTTTGCACGATGACCACATCGGAAAGAGGTTGGGTGTAGTTGATGCAGCGCTCCAGGTTGCCGGGCAAAAGATAGGCAAACCCGGGTTTGTCATAACCCGCATCCAGAAATGGTTGGAAGTTCCACTGGCGGCCCGTGCGGTTGCAGAGTCCCAGGAAACCCAGGCGCACGCCTTTTTCAGTCCAGAAGGTGGGCAGCAGGGCCATGTAGTCGGTCTGGCCGGCGCCACTGTACCGGATGTTCAGATCATCCAGCCCTTCCATGGTGTCGAGCATGCCGATTTCGCCGTAGTCAATGATATGGTTGTTGCCAAGGGTGACGAGGTCCACTCCGGCATAGCTGATGCCGGAGATGTTCTGGGGCTCGCTGCGGAAGACCACGCTCTTGGTGGGGTGTGGTGTGCCTCGGTCGGTGTAGGGCACCTCGAGATTGGCCACATTGACGTCGGCGGCCTGCCCAAAAATTTCGAGGGTGGGGGTGTAGAGGGCTTCGATGCCGTAGGTGTCAATGAGGCCACCATTGTCTTCGTAGCGGCGACCGGTGAAAATATCTCCGACGAAATTCACTGTCAGGGGACCATCAGGATCGCCGGGGGAGACGGCAATCTGGCAGGTGTCGCCGGCGGCCATGCGGGTTGAATCGATGACCTCCAGACCCACGGTGTAGGGGTGATCGGCGTGGACCAGATATTCGTGCGTGGGGTTCTGTTCAGTGGAAATGGTGCTGTCGCCAAAATCCCAGGACCAGGTGTGGGTGTCGGAATCGGGGTCAAAAACCTCTCCGTAGAATTGCACGGACAGACGGAACAGCTTGTCAGCAACCTTGCGCTGATTTTCGACGGTATACAGTATACGAGCCAACGGGGCCCGGGGTTGATCTTCCGTCACATCGGCTATGGCATCAAAAAAAGTGATGCCAGGAGCACCAGAATCGGCATCATTCACGTAAATCAGTTGGTTCAAATCGGGCTGGTAGCCAAAAACAGTGTTCCAGTCGCGACCAATAGGCAAAAGGTATAAGTGCCAGTCATTGCTGGAATAAGAGCCCTGGTATACAGTATACCAGTTGTTGTCGGCGGGTAAGTCACGCCCATAGAAGGTGTAAAAGAGCTCGTTCTGGCCATCACTGATGCCGAAGGCCTGCATTTCTCCCAAATTTTCACTGTTGATGGCTATTTGCCAAACAGTGGTGTCTGAAACGGCCACTGAAGAGATAGCCTGGGTTTTCCAGGTGTTGCCAAAAAGTCGGAGGCTGGATCCACTTCCGCCGTAGGAATTGGAGGAAGTGATCTGCCAGTCATCGGGATCATGATCCTGGTCGGGATAGGAAATCAGAACAGGGGTTGCGTTGTCAAAATCTTCAATGAGTTGAGCCCGCTGCTGGGCATGGGCAGGGGGGCAGAACGCCAGCAGGAGGCATCCACCTAAAACCATCAAACTCAGCATCGACCTGGTCATGAAATCTTGCGTCCCTGTTTTCAAAAATGAATAAAAGCTGCATCACTATACCATGAATTAATCACAAAATAGTCCCCTTGAGGTATTGCTGCCTCAATGGTTCGGGAAATTTTTCGATGGCGTAGCGCAGCATGGTGCGCGGCATTTGCCGGTAATGCATTTGCAGAAAGCTTTCTTCAACCGCCCGCTGACGGTTGCCGATTTCACGGAGCATCCACCCCACAGCTTTGTGGATTAAATCGTGATCGTCATTCAACAGGGTGTGGGCAATGAGCAAGGCGTCGTCAAATTCACCCTGACGGATGAAGTGAAAAGTCGACATCATGGCGATGCGTCTTTCCCACAGTGTATCTGAAAAAGCCAGCTTGTGAAGGATGCCTCGGGGTCGATCCTGCAGCCAGGGCCCGACAATTAAATGGGCGGATGAGTCAACCAGGTCCCAATTGTTGATGTACTTGGTGTTCGCCAGGTAGAGATCAAAAATCGCGCGCTGAAGATTTTCATCCCCTTTGGAAAATTGCCAAACAAGAATGAATAAGGCCAGGAGGCGTTCTTCGTGAAAGGGGGAATGCAGCAGACTGGTGGTTTGTTTCAGGGAAAGTTCACGGCACCGCTTGGCCATCTTTCTGGTTACAGGAACCCGGATGCCGTGAAAACGATCTCCTTCACCATATTGCCCTTTACCGGTTTTGAAAAACCCCTGGGCGTGGGCAGCTTTTTCAGGATCGCCGAGAGAGATCATCTCCCGGCGAATAACCATCAGCTTCAGCATTTCTTTAACGGTACAGGCTTTTGATACTGCCGAGAGATGTCTCTGTTGTAGGGACAACACAATCACCGTAAAAGGCAGAAGTAACGCCATACCAGTCACTTACGCCCATTGACATTAGCTCGTCGCCTTCCAGGAGGACTGTGGGGTAAGCCGGGTCGAGGGAACTGGGGATGGTCCCGTGCATAAAAAATTCCACCGGATCGCAAGCATCGGCATCGGAGTACAGGAATGTGTAGGTCGATAGGATATTGGCAGCCTGCATGGGAGTGGGTTCACCAAAACCTACAATATGATTGCCCATTTCTCCGATATCGATCACATGTGGGTTCGTGTAGACAACGCTCAAAGCCATGGCTTCTCCACTCATATCAAAT
>JAOZJV010000117.1 GCA_029935695.1 Candidatus Krumholzibacteriia bacterium
GAGGGGTTTTGAGTTATTCGGTTGAAGGTGAGTTGAAAGCAGACTGTGGTTTGGAGGTCACCATTACCATGGGTGCCACCGGAATGGCGGCCATCAGGCAGCGTCACTTTTCGGAACAGGGAGCAGGGGATCTGGCCCGCTCCATAGAGAAGACACTGATGCCTCATTCCATGGGAGCACGGATTGTTGAATTTAGCGCAAGCGAAGTTGCTGGTTTGCCACTTTGGACAAGTCTGATTCAAGGCACGGCGCCTCTTCCTCACACAGCGGAATCAGTTTTTCTGCCTGCCATTTTACCACCTCTTCCCAGGCTGAAAAATATTGAAGATGTTGCCAAAGAAACCAATCGTCGGGAGCAGTGGAGTTTGATCTTGCCTGTGGGGTGGAAGGTGGAGGAAGATGATCAAACATTTGATGGTGGATCGGTTTCCTGGAACCGAAAAGTATGGAATGAAGATGGTCGGTTGCGTTTGGAGCGAAACATTACCTGGCATCCGGACAAAGTGGAAAAAATTGATTTGAAAGAGGCGCTCAGGGAGATCGCTACCAGGGAATCAGGGTTTTTAACTATTAGTATTCAATAATCAAGAGCATTAAGGGGAAAACATGACTTACCGCGAGGGTCGGATCTGGCTGGCTGTGACGATGATGACAATCTTACTTTCAGGGTTTGCGACAATTGTACAAGCGGGGGTCAGTTGGAATATATCAGAGCGTTCGGATGAAAAAATTGTTTCACTCAACAAAGCGCTGGGAAAGAAACTGACCCAATATTCACATCTTAAAAAAGAACCAATGTTCCTGCTTTTGGCAGACCAGACCTACAAAGTTGAAATGCGCTCCTACCGCCACATATTCAACCGAATCTACTTCATCAAGGACGCTTCAGCCATCAAGGATGGGTCGCGCCAATTCTTTGTCAGCGGTAATGCAAAAATTAAAGAAACTGGCGCCTGGCGGCAGCGGAATGGAAAAATTGATCGCCTGGATGACTCCACCTGGGAAATCATCGAAAATGAAGGAATGAAGGAGATCTACTTCGCGCCCATGTCTCTGGAGGACGATGACATTGTCGGCTTTTCCATGGAGACAGAAAACGACCGGGCGTGGAGAGGCAATTACCTTTGGTTGGCCACCGATATTCCCACGATGATGAACCGGACCCGAATCAAGACCATGAAGGATTTAGCCTATCACATTTCCGGTTATCATCTCCCGCGTGATGGCTGGTCAGAGAAAATCCTGGAAAAGTCTCATGAAGTGACGGTGGATATGCGGCTGACGGTGGTTGATATTCCCTCCCTTCCGGTTGGACCCTGGACACCCAGCGAAAAAGACTACCTGCCTTACCTTTATGTCAGTCGTCGAGGGTCCTGGAATGATGATATTGGGGCCTGGTTTTATAATGTTTCCTGGAATGAAGTGGCTCATCAGGAAATGCAATGGGCTGAAGAGCTGACCAAACAAGCCCAACGCTTTGCAAGTTGGGCCAAGCAAAGAACTTTCAGCGAAAAAACCGATGCCGGAAAAGTGGATATTTTGCATCGTTTTGTTCGTGATGAAGTGGTCAGTATCTCTGCCCGTGAGGTGGACTTTGCAGACCGGGATCTGGTCACCGCTTTTAACGATCGACAGGCCACTGGTTTTGAGAAGGGCAGGATGCTGTATGCTCTTTGCCTGGCTGCAGGGATCGATACGGATTTGTTGGTGGGCCGCAGCAGTTTTGCAGGTGTCATTGATATGGGCGACCCAACGGGCATGCAGTTGGTGGACTTTGTGGTCAGGCTCAATTCGGATTTTCCACGGTATTATACCCCCCAGTACGAAGATGCGGCAGCAGGAAGGCTGCCGGCACAAATGGGGGGAGCCAAGATGATGCTCATTCCTGCTTCGCTGCCTTCTTCACCCCAGGATATCTGGAGAGAATTGGCCAGCAAATCGGGCGGAAGTCTGGCTGTGATGTGGAACAATTACCGTAAACGGATAAAAAAGCTGGACTGGGCCCAATGGGAAACTCTGCCTGTTACTACGCAGGATATGATTGGTTCATCGTTGGAGACGGTTCAGGCTGATCCTGAAAATAATCAATTTTCCTTTTCTCTGAGTGTCGCCAATGGCTCAAGTCTTCAACTGAAGCTTCGTTCTGATATATCAGAGAAGGAAAATTTGGAAGATCTTTTAGGTGATCGTTTTCCCGGTGTGGATGTCGAAGATGCTATAGTAAAACACGGTATTACCATTGATGATACATTGACCGCAACGGCAACATTGTCCGGTCTCATGTTACCACCACCAGGTGCCAATGAATGGGTTTTGCCTGCGGCCACCGTTTATGGAGAGCCGGTGTTGAATCAGTGGGATGCCCATTCCGGGGATCCGTTTATGGTGCGCGGCAGTGAACGCCGGGTCGCTGTTTGGCGCGCGCCCTTGCCCAAAGGGTGGCAGGCCATCAAACTGGAAAAAGGTTTCTGGGTGAGCAATGCCCGGATCAATTATCAGAGTGTGGTGCAGCAGGATAATGGAGAACTGGTTATCGTCCGGACACTGGAGCTCAACCAGGGAATTACAAAGGGCGATCACCTGAAAGAATTCAAAGAAGCTCTTGGCAAGATTCAAGCTCATGAGCGCAGTCCGGTTTTGATTCAAAAGCATAAGTAGAAACAGGTTGCCATGGTTTTCCAAACAAACTACAAGGGCTTCATCTTCGACATGGATGGCCTCCTGATTGATTCAGAATATCTCTGGAGGCGGGCAGAAATTGTGACTCTTCAGGCTGTAGGCGTGCCATTAACCGATGAAATGTGCAAAGAAACCATGGGCACCAGGCTCGATGAGATGGTGGCCTATTGGTATACAAAATTCCCATGGACAGGCCGGTCCCGGGAAGACATCGGCAGTGAAATCCTGAGTCGGGTGACGGCCCTGATTGCCGCCGAAGGACAACCCCTGCCCGGAGTGATTGAGGTGTTGGATCTTCTGATGGCCCAAAAGAGATCTTTGGCTTTGGCCTCATCTTCCCCTTGCGATTTAATTGAAGCGGTTCTTGTTCGATTGGAAATCAAGAAGGCCTTTCCCGTTGTTTGTTCTGCCGTGAATGAAAAACTGGGCAAACCCGACCCGGCAGTGTATTTGACGGCTGCAAGGAAAATGGGGTTGTCTCCAGGACAGTGTGTGGCTTTTGAAGATTCACCCGCGGGGGTTGCCTCGGCAAAGGCTGCCGGAATGTCGGTGGTGGCCGTTTCCCGGGAAACTGAAAAAGACAAGTTGTCGGCAGCCGATCTGGTGCTGAATTCTCTTGAAGAGTTCGTGCCTCTTTTGAGTTAAGCTCTTCTTAAAAGAAAACCAAATCTCCAATTCAGAGGATGGTCCAATTTCATGAAACTCACTTTCTACGGCGCAGCCCGAACCGTCACCGGCAGCCGTCATCTTCTGGAGGCCGCCGGCCAACGCATTCTCATCGATTGCGGCATGTTTCAGGGCTTGAAAAAACTTCGCCGCCTGAACTGGGATGAACCGGGATTCGATCCGGGATTTCTGGATCACGTGGTTCTGACTCACGCCCACATCGACCACACGGGTTACACTCCCCGCCTCATGCAGTACGGCTATCGAGGCCCTATTCACTGCACTCCGGCCACGGCGGAATTGCTGGAAGTCATGCTCATGGATTCCGCCCACATCCAGGAAGAAGATGCGGCCTGGGCAAACAAACGCGGATTCTCCAAACACAAACCGGCAGAGCCTCTTTACACCTCCCAGGATGCCCTGCAGGCTCTCAAATTGCTGAGTCCGACCAAGTTCAGCAAGTGGCAAAGCCTGTCTTCGGATATCCGTCTGCGGCTGGGAAATTCCGGGCATATTCTGGGGGCAGCCTTTGCCGAACTGCGCATTCGCAATGGCCGCACCGATGGAGTGAACGAAGGTGAAACCACCATTATTTACAGCGGAGATGTGGGGCGCTACGACGTGCCCCTGCACAGCGATCCGGAAGACATGCCTGCCTGTGATGTGCTGGTGGTGGAGTCGACCTATGGCACCCGCGAGCACAACCGCGAATCGGTCCTCGATCAAATCCGCAAGGAGTTTGAACTGACCATCCACAAACGCGGGGTGGTGCTGGTGCCCAGCTTTGCCGTGGGCCGAACCCAACTGATCGGGTTGATTCTGCGGGACCTTATGCGTGAGGGAGAGCTGGCCGAAGTGCCCATCCACATCGACAGTCCCATGGCCATTTCCGCCACGACTATTTATTCAAGGCACCTGTATGATTGCAACCTGGACAAGGAGATCACCTTCGATGGACGCAACCGCATTTTCCCCAGGAAAGTGAAGTTGCACCGCACGGTTCACGAGTCCAAAGACCTGAACAATATGGATGGCCCGAGGGTGATCATTGCCGCCAGCGGAATGATGACCGGAGGCCGCATTTTGCATCACCTGACCAGAAGGTTGGGCAGTCCTCACAACCTGGTCATGCTGACAGGGTATCAGGCGGTGGGCACCCGTGGCCGTGCGCTGCAGGAAGGCGCCAAAAGCTTGCGTATCCACGGTCAGGATGTGGAAGTCAAGGCCCGGGTGGCCACCATCAAGGGTTTGAGCAGTCATGGTGATGGCAATGAGATCATGCGCTGGATTGGCACCGCGCCCATGCCACCCAAGAGAGTTTTTGTGGTGCACGGTGAAGAAGAAAATGCACTGGAATTTGCCAAACGCATCAAGCTGGAAATCGGAGCCGAGGTTACCGTGCCGCACATGAAGGAAAGTTTTGAAATTTAGATGATTCTAGGCTCGGGGCACAATCAGAGAGAAGGTTGTGCCCTGGCCTGGCTGGCTGCACTTGATCTTCAAATGACCATCATATTTTCGCAGCAGACGCTGAGACTTGGACAGACCCAGACCGCCGCCGGGGCGTGAGGAAAAGCCGGGCTCCATCACTCGCTGGTGGTCATCGGTGGCGATGCCGATGCCTGTGTCGGACACTTCGATTTTCACCATTCCATTGACGGGTTGCCAGGTGATGCTCAGCTTGCGATGGTGTGCGGTGGCCATGGCCAGGCAGGCGTTGCCCACCAGGTTGTCCAGGATGAATCCCAGCTCATCGGCATCCATGCGGCACTTGGGTGATTGCTGGGCAAGATCCAGCCCGACCCCACCCGCTTCCATGGCAGCCAACATTCCTGTTTGAACTTCCACACTGTTTTGTTCAAGGGCTTCCTGGTTTGCACGCAGAACTTTGTCCAGCACACGAGACAATGGAGCACAGAAGAAATCACTCACCTGATGCCGCAGACTTTGCAACAGAGCCTCGGTGGTTTTTTCTTCCTTGTGCAGATTCGCCTGATGGCGATCGATGGCCTCGGCAGAAAAACCATGGGTGTTCAGATCGGCCAATGAGAAGTTGATGCGGCTGATGGCAGCAAGAGCTTCATTCACCACCGAATCTGAAACTTTAGCCTGCCGGGCTCTTTCCAGAATATTGCTCAAACGGGGCAAGGCGTCTTCGTGGCAATCCTGCCAGATTTCCTTCATGCGGGCCATCAGATTGGGATTCATGCCCACACCCGATTGCAGGGCATCCAGCATCCAAACCAGGCGGCGCAGAGAACGCAGGGGAGCCATGGCGCCGTGGTTGGAAACTTCCAGATCTTCCATCAAGTGGAGGCGGCGTTCCTTAAGGTGTTGAGGATTATCGGTGGGTTGCAGGACTGAAGCAGGTGAATCTTCCTGAGGGCGGCGTGCGGCCAACCAAATCATACCGGCGATGAGGAGCCCGAGGCCCAATCCCGAGAGCACGAGGGCGCGGGGGTTGTTGAAGTGGCGGGTAAAAAAGCCGGCCACGGCCAAGGGGTTTCGTTCCAGAATGAAGCTGCCAGGATTTGCATTCAGAAGGAAGAATGAAGGGTTATCCTCCATTTGGCCTATGACCACCGATCTGGATACCTTTTTACCCGCATCCTGATAAGTGCCGACCACTTTAAAATCCCGATCCAGGATGAGTCCCACACCATCGCGGTCCTGGATGATGATTCCTTTTTCTCCAGAGGGACCGGGCAGATCCAACATCCCCATCATGTTAAGGCCGCGTTTGCGTGTGGCTTTCTGTTGAATTTCCAACTGTTGATTTTCATACCGTATACGAAAAAGAGAGGAATACCGGTTTCCGATGATGATGTCCAGGTGGTTTTCCCGGTGGGCAGGGATCAACTGACACCCAAGAATTTGGTAATCTTTCTCCAGTTGCGCCTGCAGTTCTCCCTGGCTGTTCCAGACAGAAAGATTGCCTTTTTTCTGGTAAATATTATGCACGGCAGTGACGATTTCTAGACTTCCGTCACCATCGAGGTCACCGGTTTGCAAATTGGTATAGCCCGGTTCGGAATCCAGCTCCCGGTGCCACAACAAGCTTCCGTCGGCTTTGAGGGCAAACATATATGGCCGGTCATCACTGAAGCCGTTGACTTTTCGGCCGTGCAGATTGTGGGGGGACCGGGATGCCAGGAGAATTTCTTCAGTGCCGTTACCATCCAGATCCAGAATGTAGCAGTAGTTGTGGGTCAAGGCTGACCCAGGCATAAAACTCCAAAGGATTTCGCCGGTCCAGGGGTCCACAGCATAGGCGCCGCGTTTATCCAGATCAAAGCCGGTATCGCAGATCATGATCAAGGCTTTGCGAGGGCCGGTTTCCGCGGGAACATCCATGGCGCCCAGGACAAAGTAAGAGCCATCCCACTTCTTGTCCTGATTAATATCGGGGCCGCCGGGCAGATCGAATTGGCTTTCGATGGTCCCTTGTTCCGCATCAACTACCCAAAACCGAAAAGACATGAAATCGCTGGAAGCGCCGGTGACCACCACCATGGTTTTTTCATGGCCCAGATCTAGGGCTCCACTGATTCCGAAATTGGCTTTTTTATGATCGTGATGGTGGAATTCTGCAGGCAAGTTGAGTTGCCAGCGAGTCATGTTCCTGCCAGTGGAATACTCTTCACAATTAACGTGACCATCCCTTGAAAAAATAATTTCTAATTCAGGATCCTGGTCAGCATTAACCAGTGAAAGGGGTAAGAGAGTTCCCTGGCGTTGCAGTGGTACGTCGTAAGCGGGTATGTGCACCACGTTGAAAGGAAGGAATGATTGAATCTCATCAAGGTTGGTTGTTGTGGCAATTGTTTGGCCAGGGCACCCCAGGATGGCTCCACACAAAAACATGTAAAAAGAAAGAGTTCCCAATGCCCTCATATCTAAGCCCTGGGAACAACCAGGGAGAACGTCGTGCCCTGCCCTGGCTGGCTGCGTTTGATATTCAAATGACCGTCATATTTTCGCAGCAACCGTTGGGATTTTGCCAGGCCGAGGCCACCACCTGGCCGTGAGGAAAATCCGGGTTCCATCACCCGGCTGTGGTCTTCGGTGGCAATGCCGATACCGGTGTCGGATATTTCAATTTTCACCACACCATTAATGGGTTGCCAGGAGATGTTCAGCTCACGGCGGGGTGCGCTGGCCATGGCCAGGCAGGCGTTGCCCACCAGGTTGTCCAGGATGAATCCCAATTCATCGGCATCCATGCGGCATTGAGGCGATTCGTCACTGTGGGCTTGAGTGGTGGCGCCAGCTTCCATGGCGGCCTGCATTCCAACCTGAAGTTTCACCTGGCATTCATCAAGGGAGGCCTGGTTCGCCCGCAGAACTTTATCCAGTACGTCAGATAATGGAGTGCAGAAGAGATCGCTCACCTGACGGCGCAGGTTTTGCAGCAGAGCCTCGGTGGATTTTTCTTCTTTATGCAGAGTGGCCAGCAGGCGGCTCACGGAATCGGCGGCAAAGTGTTCATTGTTCAGCTGGACCAGAGCCGTGTCGATGCGGTTGATGGATGCCAGAGCTTCATCCACCACAGTGTCGGAAATCTGGGCCAGCCGGGCTCTCTCCAGAATGTTGATCAAACGGGGCAGTGCATCTTCGTGACAGTCCTGCCAGATTTCCTTCATGCGGGCCACCAGATTGGGATTCACACCCACACCCGATTGCACCGCATCCAGCAACCACAGCAATCGGCGCAGAGATCGCAGGGGAGCCATGGCGCCGTGGTTCGAAACTTCCAGATCTTCCAGCAGATGCAGGCGGCGTTCCTTCAGGTGAAGGGGATCGTTTGTTTCCCGCATGGTGATATCGGGGGAATCATCCCGGGTGCGCCTGTTTATCAACCATATCAACCCGGCAATGATCAGGCCAAGTCCCAGCCCCGAAAGCACCAGCGCGCGGGGATTGTTGAAGTGGCGGGTAAAGAAACCGGCCATGGCCAGGGGATTGGGTTCAAGGATGTGACTGCCAAGTTTTGAACCGATCAGGTTGAAAGATGCGGTGTCGCCCTGGTTGCAAACAGCCACTGGGCGGGCAAATTGTTTTTCATCATCCTGGTAGGTGCCAACAATGTTGAATTGCCAGTCGAGGATGCGCCCCACACCATCCCGGTCCTGAGTGATGATTCCTTTTGCTCCAGCTCTTCCCGGTAAATTAACGGTCCCGAGAATAGTGAGTCCGCGGCTGCTGGTGGCTTCCTGTTGGATTTCCAGATTGTCGTTATTCCAATGCAGTCGCATGATTTTACTGAACCGGTTGCCAGTGATTATTTCCAGCTGGTCATCCCGGTCGCCGGGAATCAGCTGGCAACCATGAAGCGGTTCGTCTGCCAGCAGCTCTGCCTGGAGTTCACCCTGATGGTTCCAAACCGAAAGAGAGCCTTCCTTGTCATAGATGCTACGCCTTGTAACGACAATTTCCAAATCACCGTCTTGATCAAGATCCCCGGTTTGCAAATAAGTGGC
>JAOZJV010000647.1 GCA_029935695.1 Candidatus Krumholzibacteriia bacterium
ATGTCCAGTCGCTTCAGTATGGTGCGAATGTTTTTAAGGTTAAAGGCAACTACGACCTGGCTTATGATTTTTCACTGGAATATTCCAGGGTTAAGGGCGGGATGAACCGCAACACAGCGTATAATCCCATGACTATTGAAGGCAAGAAAACGGTATCGCTGGAAATTTTCCAGCAAATGCCATCCGCACCTGATTATGTTTTTGTCTCCACGGGGGATGGGTGCATTGTCGCCGGTGTTATCAAAGGGTTTAAGGATCTCTTTCTGCTGGGGCTGATTGATAAGGTGCCCGTGGTTTATTCGGTCCAGGCGGAAAACAGTGATGCACTTTATCGAGCGCAACAGTCGGGGAAGTTTGAAAATATCCCCACTTCGACAGTTGCCGATTCCATTTGTGTGGATGTGCCGCGTAACGGTTACCATGCCCTTAAACTTTTGGAAGACTTTGGGGGAAAGATCATCCGGGTTTCGGACGACAGTATCATCAAGGCCCAGCACTTTCTTGCTTCAAACAGCGGGATATTTTCTGAACCTGCGGGAGCAACAGCTTTTGCCGGTTTTCTGTCCGTTAAAGATGAATTGGCAAGGGAATCCCAAATTGTTGTCATTTCCACGGGCAACGGACTCAAGGATGTGGCCTCGGCCTTGAAGGGCGTAATAGCTCCCAATCAATCCATCCAAAGCATTCAGGAAATACTATAGGAAGATTTGTTTATTATTTTGGAGAAAAAAAGGGCCCCGAATGGGGCCCTTTTTTCAACAGGTTTGTATTCTGAATCAGATCTAGAAAACCCATTTACCCATGACTTGGACGTAATTTTCGTCGATGTCTTTCAGGCCGTATTTGTTTGTCCAGTACTGATACTCGACACCTACAAAGAGGTTTCCAGGTTTGTCGGAGAAGTTACCCAGGTCCAGCAGGAGTTGGGGTTGCATCAGAAGGTTTGATTCGCGGTAGTTCCACTCTCCTTCATCACCTGTGCTGCCAACGTAATCAAGGAATCCGCGGAATTGAAAACCGGCTCCGGCAATGTTGAAGGGGATGTTCCATGCTGGGCTGATTTGGTAGGTTGTTTCGCCATCAAGGCCCGGGTCGTTGCGCATGTAGAAATTGAGAGAGAAGAACTGGAAGTGAGGAATATCCAGATCAAAACCTGCACCATACAGGTACACCCGTCCACCGTTGCTGATGTTAATTTCCGTGGCAAGCAGAACATCTTTGACAAAAGAGAAGCTCATGCTACTGCCGGACATTTTACTGAAACTCAGGCGTGGATGCCACTCGCCGTAAATCCCGGATCCGGTGTCGAAGGGTTGGCTCATGTCGAAGAAGAAGAAGTTATCTCCATACTTCCAGGCACTGGAGTGCTCGATGGTGATGATGGTCATGTCCTGATCGACGCCCTCAAGAGTCAGGGTTTCATCGTTGAAGAAAATGGACTGGTTCCCAGTTCCGTACAGCAATGAGACAGCAGTGCTGGACCAAATAGCTGCCATTGAAGATCCCGCTCCCAGGACAAGAATGAGCAAGGAAAGTAAGAGGGTTGTCATGATTCTTTTCATAGGAGGCTCCTGTGGGTTTCTGACTTTTTTTCACGGTTGACGAACTCTTGCATTATCCAATGATTTGGCGAATTTTGTCAATGGTTTTCCAATGAATTTTGTCTGTTTTTTAAGGTTTTTTTACAACTAAAAAACATTACTGATACCCTGTAAAAAAGGAGATGAGTTGGGAGCCAACTCATCTCCTTATATTTTGAAGAATTAACACCGAAATACTGAAAATCTATTTCGGAATATTACCAAGAACTCCTTCAACATAATAATTCATGCCCAGCAAATCATCATCTGTAAGTGACTTGCCACTCTCAACAATAACCTTACCGTTTTGATCCTTGAAGGGACCCTGGAAGGGATGGAATGAACCATCGGCAATGCTGCCGGTGACTGATTCAACATGGGCAACCACTTCAGCAGGAACCACTTTGTTGATAGGGGCAAGCTTGATGGAGCCCTCTTTGATTCCGCTCCAGACGGCCTCTGGTTTCCAGGTTCCGTCAAGTACAGCCTGGGCCATTTTGGTGTAGAAATCACCGTAAACATGGGTGGCTGCGGTCAGGTGAGCGTTGGGCCCGTATTTGGACATATCCGAATGGTAGGCGATGGAATAAACGCCCTTTTCTTCGGCGGTCATGGTGGGGGCTGTGGAGTCAGTATGATGGGTGATGACATCGACACCCTGGGTGATCAGTGCCTCGGAAGCTTCACGTTCTTTGCCGGGATCAAACCACGAGTTAACCCAGATAACCTTGACTTTGATATCCGGGTTTACGGATTTAGCCCCAAGGGTAAATGCATTGATACCACGGATTACCTCGGGGATAGGGAAAGCTGCAACGTAGCAGAGAGGATTG
>JAOZJV010000648.1 GCA_029935695.1 Candidatus Krumholzibacteriia bacterium
AATCTCAAGCCGAAGCCCCGCCTTGAAACCACCTGCGCCATGGCTTGGGATGATCAGTTTTTCTACATTGCCGCCCGCATGGTCGAACCACACGTCAACGGCTTCCTCACCCAGCGCGACGCCGTCATCTATCACGACAACGACTTTGAAGTTTTCATCGATCCTGATGGCGACAATCACCTCTACTATGAGTTGGAAATCAACGCCCTGAACACCGTTTGGGATCTGCTGCTGATCCGGCCATACCGGGACGGCGCCCCCGCGGTGAATGCTTGGGATATTCAGGGTTTGCGCAACGCCGTTCATGTGGATGGCACCCTGAATGATCCATCGGATGAGGATCGTGGCTGGAGTGTGGAAATTGCTATTCCCTGGAAGGTTCTGGCAGAGTGCGCCGGGCGTCCATCACCGCCCAGGCCTGGAGATATCTGGCGGGTCAATTTTTCGCGGGTGCAGTGGCAGTATGATGTGGTCGGTGGTCTTTATGAAAAACGAATCGATCCACAAACCGGCAAATCTTTTCCTGAAAACAATTGGGTGTGGTCTCCTCAGGGATTGATCGCCATGCACTATCCTGAAAATTGGGGAGAAGTTCTCTTTGCCGGTCCTGAGTATGACGGCAATGCGGAACGGGCCATCAACTCCAGCACGGAGAATGTGTCGATCATGGTGGCCCAGGCCGTGATGGATGTTTATTACGCGCAGAAACAATATCAGGAAGAGCATGGTCGTTTTGCCTCATCCACCGAAGAACTTGAAGCCCAGCATGGTGTGCTTATGAAAAGGTGGAAAACTGCCATTGAAACCACCGAAGGCCAAACCTACGTGCTTCCCTACAAGTGGACGTTGAAAATGGAGGCCACCAGGGATCGCTTCACCGCCACCATCGACACTCCAGCCGGCATGATGACCATCAATGAAGAAGGCCGCCTTGTGCGCAACCCTCTGCAACCACCGGAGGACTGCAATTGTCTGCACCGCTAACGCTGATTCGCCTGGGTGATTCACCTCTGCTGACGCGGGAGCACATTCCGGGCATGGACCCGAGTGGAGTGTTCAATCCCGGTGCCGTGCGCGTGGATGGAAAAACCCTGCTTATGTTGCGGGTGCAAACCCGTGGCCGTCGCACTTTTTGTATGCCGGCAGTTTCGGAAGATGGTCTTGGATTTAAAGTGGCCGCAGAACCCGCCCAGTTTTTCGGGCTGCCTGACATGCATGTTTTCCACAATTACGATGCCCGTTTGACGATGTTGGAAGACCAGTTGATGGTCGTAACCGCCCTCGACACGGACAAGGGTTGCCGGTGTGCCATCTGGAAAGCCGCCGGCCATCCGGCCAATGGTTTTGCAGGGTTGGAGCGTCTTGAATTCATCAGCCTTGCGGGTGACCAGGACACCCGCAACGCCGTGCTCTTTCCCGAAAAAATTGGCGACCAGTACGCCATGCTTCACCGGCCAAACCAAACAGCGCTGGATGGTGGCCCGATCAGTGGTTCGGCCATCCACTGCTGTGTTTCTGACGATCTGCTGAATTGGCAGGATCGTGGTGAGGTCATGGGCGGACATTTCCATTTCTGGGATGAGTTGATCGGCTCTGGCCCACCGCCCATCAAAACACGGGGCGGCTGGCTGCACCTTTATCACGGCGTGGCCACACACTTTCAGTCGACCAACATCTATCAGGCGGGAGCCGTGCTTCTGGATCTTGATGACCCCACAAGGGTTCTGGCTCGCACTCAGAACAATATCCTTGAACCACGCCAAAGCTGGGAATTGACCGGCCAGGTGCCCAATGTGGTTTTCCCATCCGGCGCCACCTGCAGCGACACTGACAGAGAAGGATTTGCTCCTGAGGACGCCATCCTGCGCGTATACTACGGGGCAGCCGACACGGTCATTGGACTGGCCGAAAACACCGTGGGCGCCATCATGGCCGCCTGCCACCAGGAATCATTTTGAAAGGAACACCCTTGTCTGAAAAATCACGCCAAGCCATTCTTGTTTCGCACACGCACTGGGATCGCGAATGGTATCTGACTTTCAGCCGTTTCCGCGTCAATTTGATGGATGTGGTGGGCCGGGTTCTGGACAGCCTGGAGAATGATCCCCAGTTCAAACATTTTGTTCTCGATGGCCAGTGCGCCGTGCTGGAAGACTATCTGGAAGCAGCTCCGGATCAGCACGACCGAGTGGCCGAACATATTCGCAGCGGCCGCCTGGCGGTGGGCCCCTGGTATATTCTGCCGGATGAGTTTCTGGTCAGCGGTGAGGCCACCGTGCGCAACCTCCTGTTCGGCAAAAAAGTGACCGCGCCCTTCGGCGAAGTGCAAAAAGTCGGTTACATGCCGGACAGCTTTGGACACGTGGCCCAAATACCTCAAATCCTCAAACTCTCGGGTATCGACTCCTT
>JAOZJV010000118.1:0-2009 GCA_029935695.1 Candidatus Krumholzibacteriia bacterium
CCTGGATGACAGTTTTGCGCTCCATGCCGGGCAGTACTACTTTCCCGTCACCGTCAAAAAACATCTGCGGGCCCAGGAAATCGCCAAGGAAAACCGTCTGCCGTGTATTTATCTGGTGGATTCCGGTGGCGCGTTTTTGCCCCTGCAGGCCGAAGTCTTTCCCGACCGCGATCACTTCGGGCGCATCTTCTACAACCAGGCCACCATGAGCGCCATGGATATTCCGCAGATCAGCGCCGTGCTGGGCAGCTGCACCGCCGGTGGCGCCTATGTGCCGGCCATGAGCGACGAGGTTGTCATCGTCAAGGAACAGGGCACCATTTTTCTGGGCGGACCGCCTTTGGTGAAAGCTGCCACCGGTGAAGAAGTCACTGCTGAAGAACTGGGTGGAGGCGATGTGCATACACGCATCAGTGGCGTAGCCGATCACCTGGCCAACGACGACGCCCATGCCCTGCGCATTGTGCGGGACATCGTGGAAAACCTGGGGCCGGTGCGCACGGCGACCATCCCCTGCAGCGTGCCCGAACCACCGCATTACGATCCGGAAGAACTGTACGGTGTGGTCAGCCAGGATCCAAAAACTCCATTCGACATCCGTGAAGTGATCGCGCGCATCGTTGATGGCAGTCGCATGCACGAATTCAAACCCCGTTACGGCACCACCCTGGTGTGCGGGTTCGCGCGCATTCACGGATACAGCGTGGGCATCGTCGCCAACAACGGCATCCTGTTCAGCGCCGAAGCCCTCAAAGCGACCCACTTCATCGAACTGTGCAACGCCCGGAAAATTCCCCTGGTGTTTGTGCAGAACATCAGCGGGTTCATGATCGGCAAAGAGTATGAACATGGGGGTATTGCCAAGGACGGGGCCAAGATGGTCAACGCCGTCAGCAACAGCACAGTGCCCAAGTTCACGGTGGTTGTTGGAGGCAGTTTTGGCGCCGGCAATTACGGCATGTGCGGCCGGGCCTTTCAGCCACGCATGATGCTCATGTGGCCCCAGGCGAAAATTTCCGTCATGGGTGGCGAGCAGGCCGCCGGGGTTCTGCTGACGGTGAAAAAAGATCAGGTGGCGCGACGCGGAGAAGAACTGACTGCAGAGCAGGAAAAAGCCATCGTCGATCCCATCACGGAAAAATACGCCAGGGAAGGGCATGCTTATTATAGCAGTGCCCGTCTGTGGGATGATGGAGTGATTGATCCGGTGCAGACCCGGGATATTCTGGGGTTGGGATTGGCCATGAGCTTGAACGCACCTATTCCTCCGGTGAAGTACGGCGTTTACCGGATGTAGATTTTTTTTACCATGTCGAATTGAAAGGCTGACCATGTCCATCAAACAGGAAGCCGCGGGCCGGGTGCTCGTGGTGACCATCAACAATCCTCAGGTTAAAAACGCTTTTGATAAGGTGACGATTCAAGAGTTGCGCGATATTTTTGATACCATCGCCTTCCGGGATCCTTTGCCGGTCGATGGCACGGCGGATCCGGATATTGGCCCCGGCGGACAGTTCCGGCCTCACGTGATTGTGCTGCAGGCCACAGGAAATGTTTTCTGCGCCGGCGCGCACCTGGGAGAAATGAAAGCCCTGGGCGAAGCCGACTATCAGGAAAACGTGGCCGCGGCCATGGACATGGGAGCCATGTTCCGCAGCGTGCGCAACTGCCCGGTGCCTGTGGTGGCCCGGGTTCAGGGGCCGGCGTTCGGCGGTGGTGTTGGTCTGGTGGCAGCTTGCGACATCGTGGTGGCCGGACCCTTGGCCAAATTCGCCTTTTCCGAAGTGCGTCTGGGCATTGTGCCCGGTGTTATCAGTCCTCTGGTCATTGACCGCATGGGCCTGGCCGCGGCGCGCACTTATTTTTTGACGGGTGACGCGATTGAAGCCGATGAAGCTTTCGGTTTGGGATTGGTTGACCGGTTGGCCTCGGGGGACGACGGACCTGGAGGTCTGGATGACGTTCTCGGTCAGACCGTCGATTCGCTGCTCAAGGGTGGTCCCGGAGCT
>JAOZJV010000118.1:2019-8792 GCA_029935695.1 Candidatus Krumholzibacteriia bacterium
GAGCCTCATCGAAGGAGCCCAAAGTCTGGGCTTCAACCGCAGCGCCGAACTGACAGCCCGTATGATCGCCGAAGCCCGCACCAATCCAGAGGCCCAGGCAGCCCTGGCTTCTTTCTTTGAACGCCAAAGCGCCCCCTGGGTGCAGGATGAAGCTTGGCCGGGAGCACCGGCCGGGGAAGGAAACGAATGACCCCGCAAACTCAACCCGTGCAGCACCAACCCATCGGCCGCGTGCTGGTGGCCAACCGGGGCGAAATTGCCGTCCGGGTGATTCGGGCCTGCCGGGAAATGAACATTGGCACTGTGGCTGTGTGTTCCCATGTGGATCGGCACGCCCTGCATGCCGAGATGGCCGATGTTTCGGTGGTCATTGGTCCTGCCGAGCCGGGCGAATCCTATTTGCGGCCCGACCGCATTCTGGAAGCGGCCAAAGCCACTGATTGCGACGCCATCCATCCCGGCTATGGATTTTTGGCTGAAAATGCCGCCTTCGCCCGGGCCTGCGGCGAGGCCGGAATGATTTTTATCGGCCCAAGTCCCGAAGTCATCGAACAGATGGGCGAGAAAACCGCCGCCCGGGCCATTATGGAAAAAGCCGGAGTGCCGGTGGTGCCCGGAGCCCTGCTTCCCGATCCTGATGCCGATGGTAATTTTCCTTCGGATGAGGTGCTGGCCATCGCCGAATCGGTGGGGTATCCCCTGATGGTGAAGGCAGCCTTCGGAGGCGGGGGCAAAGGCATGCGTCAGGTGGAATCGGCAGACACGGTGCTGGCAGCCTGCGCTGGCGCCTGCCGCGAGGCTTTGGGGGCCTTTGGTGATGGCACTGTCTATATGGAGCGATTTATCCAGCGTCCCCGGCATGTGGAATTTCAAATCTTTGGCGACAGTCAGGGCAGTGCCGTGCACCTGTTTGAGCGCGAGTGTTCCATCCAGCGCCGTCATCAGAAAATTATCGAAGAGACACCATCACCGGCGTTGAATCCCGAGCTGCGTGAGAAGATGGGACAGGCCGCCGTGGCCGCAGCCAAAGCGGTGCATTACGAAGGCGCCGGCACGGTGGAATTTCTACTCAGCCAGGATGGCGGGTTTTATTTTCTGGAGATGAACACCCGGCTGCAGGTGGAGCATCCCGTCACCGAGATGGTCACGGGCACCGATCTGGTCCGCACCCAGATCCAGGTGGCCGAAGGAAGACCCCTGCCCTGGACCCAGGATGATCTCACTTCTCATGGCCACTCCATTGAATGCCGCCTCTATGCTGAAGATCCCGAAAATGGATTCATGCCCTCCCTGGGCGAAATTCTGCTCTTGAATGAACCTTCGGGTCCGGGCATCCGCATTGACAGCGGCATCCGCCAGGGCGACGAAGTGACCATGTATTACGATCCCATGATCGCCAAGCTGAGTGTTCACGCGGGCAGCCGCCGCAACGCCATTGACCGGGCCATCGGGGCCCTCAAGCAGTATGCAGTGCTGGGAGTGACCACTAACGTGGAGTACCTCATTTCCATCCTGCAGGAAGGCGCTTTTGCCGATGGCGATTTGCACACCGGATTTCTGGACGAGGAAATGCCTGATTGGCAAAGCAATTTGGATGAGGATGATGACCTGGCTCTGGCGGTGGCTGCTGTGGCCGAACACCAACGCCTGAGCAGCGGAACCACCGGATCAACACCCTCGGCCGACAACTCTTCGCGCACGACACCCTGGTCCAGTTTGGGACGTTTCCGGTTGAACGGATTGGGCTGAGGCCCGCCACTGTTGAAAGGATTTTTCTTTGCTGCTGAATTTCAGAACTGATGAACAGGATACGACGGTGGATGTGCGCCGGCAGGATGGCCGGTGGCTTTTGAATATTGAAGGCCAGGAGATTCCCCTGGAGGCAGACCTTGACCGCACCGGTTGCTGGCTGGTGGACACCCACCAGGGCCGCCGCCGCTTGTGGGTGGCTGCGCGAGGCGATGAACGCCTGGTTTTTTGTGATGGTCGGGTGCACACTTTCCGTCTGCCGGATCCGGAACATGAGGATGCCGATACGGATACTGCCGCCGGCCCCAACCTGGTGGCAGTCATGCCCGGCAAAGTGGTGCGGGTGCTGATGGGCGGCGGATCTCCGGTCAAGGCCGGGCAAACGGTGGTCATCATGGAATCCATGAAAATGGAAACCGAACTGGTTGCCGCCATGGACGGAACAATCCAAACCGTTCACGTTCAGGATGGTCAGGTGGTTGCCCAGGGGGACATTCTGGTGACGATCACGGCGGGAGAATAAGAGCATGAGTGTTTCCCTCCCTGAATTGATTGCCAGCACCAGCGAGCTGAGTTCGCTTCCCACCACCACCATGCAGATGATGAATTTGCTCGACGATGAAACAGTGGAAGCGTCGCGGGTGCTGGATGTGATCGAAAAAGATCCTTCCCTGACAGCCAATTTGTTGAAGCTGGCCAACAGTGCCTTTTATGGATTGCGGCGGCAGGTGGGGTCGGCTCGGGAAGCGTTGATTCTGCTGGGGAACCAAACCATCGTCACCCTGGCCTTTGCCACCAGCATGGGTGATGTATTGCGCGGACCCCTGGCGGCTTACCGGCTGGACCGCAATGCCCTTTGGCATCATGCTCTGGGCACGGCCCTGGCGGCCACCCATCTGGCTTCTCTGACCGGGAGCCAGGAAACCAGGGAACGGGCCTTCACCGCCGGTCTGGTTCATGACATCGGTAAACTTCTGCTGAACCGACCCTTGAAAGCCAAGCTGGATCAACTGCCTCCGGACTGCGGCTTCTCATGTCTTCTGGAAGCGGAGAGCAACATCCTGGGTTTCAATCATGCAGAGGCTGGAGCCCGTCTGGCCGAGGCCTGGAATTTTCCGCCCTACCTGGTGACCGTTATTGAGAACCACCATGGCAACCATTGCGAGTCGGCCGAGGGTGACCTGATTCGCGCTATCTCGGCCGCCAATCTCATCACCTGTCACTTGGGTTGGGGAGGCGGCACGGGCCCCATCACCGAAGAAAATTTTTGGGATGAAGTGGGGTATTATGGCTACGACGAAGAGGTTGTTGTCGGGCTCATGGCCAAACTTCCTGCAGATCTGGAAGGCATGCTCGGAACCATCGGAGAAAACCTTTGAACGTTCTCTTTGTGTGCACGGCCAACAGTTGCCGCAGTCAGATGGCTGAGGCCTGGGCGCGGCATCTCTTTCCCGCTGACTGGAGCATTTCCAGTGGTGGACTGCTGACCTACCGCATCACCGAAAAAACCCGTCACACCATGATGGAGGTGGGGTTGGACATGGCTGGTCAGGACACCAAGACCTTCGATACTTTTGATTTGTCCAGCTTCGACCTGGTGGTCACTCTCAGTGAAGAGGCCGGGCGATTTCTGCCTGCTCTTGATGACCCTGGCAAACACATTCGGCTTCCCATGACCGACCCCATGAGCGTGAGGGGCGATTCCGAAAAAGTCAGGCAGGCTTTTCGCACCGGCCGGGATCACATTCGGGGTATCGTGCAGGATATTGCTGATGGGAAAATAACAGCTGGATCTTAATTTTGGCAGCAACTGCCGAGGGCGTGAGTTTTTCTGGCAAAGGGCTTTTTCCTCTAATCTCCGACAGTGTAAAAAGATACAGAAACCCTTAGGTGGGCCTGAGATCCTGAATTTCCTCCCGGAAGGTTGAGCGGTGATCAGAGGGCAATTTTTTTGTGAAAAAATTTCTTTCTTCAAACAGGTCTATCCGTGGATTGAGAGCCGTTTTTGGGGGTTTCAAAAGTCACGTCGGGTTTGTATGAAAAAACCACAGGATTTTCTTTGATCGTCAGCTGCATTTCCATCATTGTCCGCATCACCCACAAGGGGCTGTGGTTGAAATAGCAGGGTCACCCCACATATAGCGGTGTTCTTTCTCACCTTTAATCAACTCTGACCTCAGGTTTCCTCAATTTCTGAAGAGGAAATTCCACCAGTGGGGCCGTACAACTGGAAAAACGGCTGATTTAATCCAGATTTAACTGCAGATGCATAAACGCAAATGGAATTGCCACTTCAGAAGGATCTGAAAGAGGAGAAAAGCGTCATGTCCGAATCAAATAAAGCAAAAAAAGCCATGGCGGCAGCCGATGGTGGATTGTTCCATACCCAAGAAGCGATTGATGGCACCGAGGGTCATCCTGCGGCCCGTGTGGAAGCACTTCCCGGTGATAATTCCGAAGGATCCCTTGACCTCAAAGGTCTAGCCGAAGATGGAGCCAAAGCAGTGAAAAACGATGGTCCCCGCCTGGGCCAGGCCAAGATCAAGGGCAAAGGTCTCAGCATGGTTCGCCATTTCACCGAAGAGGGTGTGCATCCTTTCGATAAGCTGGAATGGGAAATCCGATCCGCAAGCATCATCAACGATAAGGGTGAGGCTCTTTTCTGTCAGAATGATGTGGAAATTCCCGCGTCCTGGTCCCAGATGGCCACCAACGTGGTCGTCTCCAAATACTTCCGCGGGGGCCAGGGCTCGCCTGACCGTGAACAAAGTGTGCGCCAGCTCATCAGCCGGGTGGCTGATACCATCTCCGACTGGGGCATCAAGGATCGTTACTTCAGCAGCCCCGAATGCGGAGAAACCTTTCGCGCGGAACTGACCCACCTGCTGGTCAACCAGTACGCCGCTTTCAACTCTCCCGTGTGGTTCAATCTGGGTGTGGAAAAAACTCCCCAGTGTTCCGCCTGCTTCATCAATTCGGTGCAGGACAGCATGTCCAGTATTCTGGACCTGGCCAAAACCGAAGGCATGCTGTTCAAGTACGGCAGTGGCGCCGGCAGCAATCTGTCCACCTTGCGCTCCAGCAGAGAAACTCTCTCTGCCGGTGGCGTGGCCAGTGGTCCCGTCTCCTTCATGCGTGGTTTTGATGCTTTCGCCGGCGTCATCAAGAGCGGTGGCAAAACTCGCCGGGCAGCTAAAATGGTCATCCTGGATGTTGAGCACCCGGACATCGAAGAATTCATCGACTGCAAGGTCAAGGAAGAGAAAAAAGCCTGGGCCCTGATGGATCAGGGTTACGATGGCAGTTTCAACGGCGAGGCCTACAACTCCATTTTCTTCCAGAACAGCAACAACTCCGTGCGGGTCACCAACGCCTTCATGCGGGCAGTGGAAACCGATGGCGACTGGTCCACCCGCGCCGTGACCGACGGCCGCACCATGGACACTTACCGCGCCCGTGATCTGATGACTAAAATTGCTGAGGGCACCCACCTCTGTGGCGATCCGGGCATGCAGTACGATACCACCATCAACGACTGGCACACCTGTTCCAACACCGCGCCCATCACCGCTTCGAATCCCTGCAGCGAGTACATGTTCCTGAACGACTCGGCCTGCAACCTGGCCTCGCTGAACCTCATGAAGTTCCGCCACCCCGATGGCGAGTTCGACATCGAGAGTTTCCGCCACGCCAGCCGGGTGATGACCATGTCCATGGAAATCATCGTAGGCAACAGCAGCTATCCGCGTCCCGAAATTGAGAAAAACAGCCACGTTTACCGGCCTCTGGGGCTGGGTTATGCCAACCTGGGCGCCTTGCTCATGGATCGTGGCCTGCCGTACGACAGCGACCAGGGTCGCGATTATGCCGCGGCCATCACAGCAGTGATGTGCGGACAGGCTTATTTGACCAGCGCCGAAATGGCCCGCCAGATGGGTGCTTTCGATGATTTCGAACGCAACCGTGAACCCATGCTGAATGTCATCCGCAAGAACCGGGCCGCAGTGGGCAAAATCAACCCCAACCGGGTGCCTGAAGATCTGCTTGAAGAAGCGGAAACCGTGTGGCGGGAAGCTTACGCTCTGGGCCATGATTATGGCTATCGCAACGCCCAGGTTACCGTCCTGGCGCCCACCGGAACCATTGGCTTCCTGATGGACTGCGACACCACCGGTGTGGAGCCCGATCTGGCTCTGGTCAAGTACAAGAAGACCGTGGACGGCGGCCTGATGAAAATCATCAACAACACCGTGCCCCATGCTCTGGAAAAACTGGGCTACACCGATGAAGAAGTGCTGGCCATCGAAGCATACATTCGTGATAACGAAACCATCGAAGGTGCCCCGGGTCTCAAGGAAGAACACCTGGCTGTTTTCGACTGTGCTTTCCGGCCGGCCAACGGCCAGCGGAGCATCGACTACATGGGCCACCTGCGCATGATGTCCGCGGTGCAGCCTTTCCTCAGCGGAGCCATCAGCAAAACCGTGAACCTGCCCGAAGAGGCCACTGTTGAAGATATCTCCAAGACCTACATGGAAGCCTGGAAAATGGGCCTGAAGGCTGTGGCCATTTACCGTAACAACTCCAAGCGTCTGCAGGTGTTGAGCACCGGCAAGAAGGCCGAAGAGGAAGAGAAAGAAGAGCTTCTTTCACCACCCAAACCCCGGCGCGTGCGCCTGCCGGACGAACGTTCGGCTGTGACCCACAAGTTCAGTATCAGCGGGCACGAGGGTTACATCACCGTGGGTATGTACCCCAACGGCAAGCCGGGAGAGATGTTCATCTCCATGGCCAAGGAAGGCTCTGTGGTCAGCGGTCTCATGGACAGCTTTGCCACCAGCGTTTCCATTATGCTGCAATACGGTGTGCCTCTGAAAGTGCTGGTTAATAAATTCAGCCATGCCCGTTTTGAGCCTTCTGGTTTCACGAGCAATCGTCAAATTCCCATCGCTAAATCTGTCATGGATTATATTTTCCGCTGGATGGATTTGAAGTTCGGCGAACACCTGGGCGATGCTGACGGC
>JAOZJV010000649.1 GCA_029935695.1 Candidatus Krumholzibacteriia bacterium
AGTCAGGACGTGGTGTATCATGCACGGCGGCCAGGAAAAGTTCACTGAGGGTTTGCACTGGCATGGGGGCACTCCAGGGAAAAAGGACAAAGGAAATCGGGCCAATTGATCAGCGAATCACTATCCTTACCCGTCTGATGCCACTTTGTCAACGAAACACGTATGGCAAAATCTTCATGAACCCATTTGAAGGACCATCTTAATGGATGCAATGGTGATGGATACAGAATTGAATATGGGATGAACCAACAGGAACGACATGGATCATTTTAATGCTAAAAGCTTGCAAGAGAACCTCTTGGAGTGGTTTGAAGCCAATGCCCGGCCCTTGCCCTGGCGCAACAGGCCCAGCCTGTATGGAACCTGGGTGTCAGAAATCATGCTTCAGCAAACCACCGTGGCGGCGGTGATTCCCTACTGGGAAAAATTTATGCACCAGTTTCCCAATGTTCACGCCCTTGCTGGCGCTTCTGAGGCTGAGGTGCTGGCCAGTTGGTCCGGATTGGGTTATTACCGCCGGGCCAGAAATTTGCACAAGGCTGCCCGCATGGTTCAGGAAGATATGGGAGGGAAGCTGCCAACCAGCCGGCGGCAGTGGCAAACCCTGCCCGGTGTGGGTGCTTATGCCAGCGGCGCCATCGCCAGCATTGCTTTGGGAGAGGCCGTTCCCGCGGTGGATGCCAACGCCAGAAGAGTGCTCAGCCGTTGGTTTTTTGATGATCCGATTATGGCGGGCAATTTGCGTCCCGCTCAGCTGGAAAAAATGGGAGGCCAGTTGGTTGTCCCCCAGCAGCCGGGCAAGTGGAATGAAGCCGTTATGGAATTGGGAGCCACCGTTTGCCGGGCCGCGGCAGCCTCCTGTGAAAAATGTCCGGTTCTGGATCAGTGCAAAGCCGGATTGGCCGGGGTTGCTCTCCAGATTCCTCCATCTAAAAAATCAGAACCGGCCATGGTCATTGCTTTGGCCACCCTTGTTGTTCGCCGGGGTGATCAGGTTTTGCTGTTGCCTCCTGACCATAAGGAAGCACTGCCCCTGGCAGGTAGCTGGGCATTGGGAAGGAAAGATACTTCCGGCCTTCATCAGGGCCTTTGGAATCTTCCGGCATCACCGTGGTATGCAGGAAACAATTCCACTGGCAGTGCTTTGGAAGATGGGGAATTTATCCTGACCTGGCTTGAAAAACGACTCCATTTATCAAAGACCGAGATTGCTTGCAGCAGACTCAGGATGGCTTCTTTTACCCATTCCATCACCAAATACCATCTGGAGATCAGGACCTGGGAAGTCCTCCTTTCAAATGATTGGAGTTGGGATAATTCAGATCAACCCATGTGCGGCCAATTCATGAGCTTGCCTCACCTTCTGCCGGTTTCGAAACTTGTCACCAAGTCTCTGGAAATGTTCAATCAGGGGAATGTTTGACTTCTGCTGAAGTGTCAACGAAATTGGTCCCTAATAATCACCCATAGCATGCTCTTGCAGGTGCGAGGTACTGAATGTTACAAATTACGAGACAAACCGAATATGCCATCCGTGGTCTTCAGGAACTTGGCCGTCGCAACGACGATGCTCCGGTTCAATTGAAGGTCATTGCCGGTGCCTGCGAAGTATCCGAGGCATTCCTGGCAAAAATTTTCCAGATGCTTGCCCAGGCTGGCGTCGTCAAGTCTCATCGTGGCGTCAAGGGTGGGTTCAGTCTTGGTCGTGATGCTTCCGAAATCACATTGCGTGAAATTGTTGAAATATGTGAAGGTGGAATCGTTTTGAATCACTGCCTGCGCAAAGTGGATCCTTGCAAGGATGTGGACACCTGCGCCGTGGCCAAAGTTTGGCGTGAAGCCCAGGATGCCCTGACCGGTGCTCTGGACCGGACCAGTCTCGCCGACGTCATCTGATTTTCTTGATTCGAATGAGCTCCAACTAAAAGGTTGGGGCTCTTTTTTATAATTGGCCCGAACTGCGCTGCCGCCTCAACTGCCCACACGCCGCTGCAATATCCTGCCCACCACTGGCTCTGATGAATGCCTGGACCCCTTTGTCTGTCAAAATTTTCTGAAAAGCCAGCATAGCCTTCTGGTGGGAGGGTTCCAGTTTTCCGTCATCCAACTTGTTCATGGGGATAAGGTTCACTTTGAACGAGCCTCTTTGGGCCAGTTTGGCCAGTTGGACTGCCTGCTCTATTGTATCGGTCTGCTGGTCGATCAACACCCAGGCCAGGGTTGCCCGGCGCCCACTCTGTCTGGCGTAGGTTGCCGCCAAATCCACGGCTTCGTGCACGGTGGTGCGGCCAGGCACAGGCATGATGCTTTTGCGGGTCCTGTCAGTGGTTCCCCCGAGACTCAGAGTCAGTCCCACACCGGGGTTGGCTTGAATGAGGTTCTGCAATCCTTCAGCCGGT
>JAOZJV010000119.1 GCA_029935695.1 Candidatus Krumholzibacteriia bacterium
CCAGACCGGGACAATCCCGCAACCCCTCGGCCATGGCCTGGGCATCGAGCCCCAAAGCCAGGCCTGCGGTGACGGCGGCCAGGGCGTTCAAAAGATTGGGAGGCGACTGCAGGGCAAAATCCTGCACAGCCAATACAGGGATGGCTTGGCCCGCTTTTTCAAAATATAGAATGTCGTCCTGATAATAGACCTGCGCACCCCCATCTTTTTCCCCAAAAAGAAGTTTCGGTGCGTTGGTTTGCCAGCCGCGAGCTTCAGCACATTCGGTCCAGGTGATGAAATGGCCATGTGCCGCTGTTCTCTGAGCCATCACTTCTTTGGCCTGGAAGTAGGCATGCAAATCAGGATACCGATCCAAATGGTCCGGAGCCAGATTCAGCACCATGCCCACCAGAGGCGAAAAGTTTTTCACCGTTTCCAGCTGGAAACTGGAAACTTCCAGGGAAACCACGGCATCTTCCGGAAGCTCGTCGGCAATCTGGCTCAAGGGCGTACCCAGGTTGCCCAATGCTTCGGCGCGGCGTCCGCTCTTGCGGATGAGGTGGGCAATCAATTCCGTGGTGGTGGATTTTCCGTTGGTGCCGGTGATGGCCACCAAAGTGGCGCGGCAGAACGAAGCCCCCAGCTCCATCTCGCCCACTACAGGAATGGACGGCGGCAGCGCCTGCAAGCGGGGATGATGAGGGGGAACACCGGGACTGATAACCACGGCGTCCGGATAATCTGAAGGCCAGGTGCCGCCGGTGGCGAGTTCGTCAAAAGCCCGGGGTGCCAGTAATGACAGGCCCTCGCGCTCCCACCGGCGGTGCACTGTTGGTTCGTCGTTGTCATCAATCCCAATGACCCGGGCCCCGTGACGGCGCAAGAGGGCGCCAGCTGCGCAACCACTGCGCGCCAGGCCGATCACCCACCAGGTTTGTCCATTCACATCGGGTTTCATTCTGTATTTCCCTTACCTGTTTTTTCATGGTTTTTCAAAATCTGCAGAACTTTTTCCATGGCCGAACTGCGCGATCCCTTGATCAGAATCCGGTCCCCAGCCTTACTGTTTTTCATCAGCCACAAGGCGGCTGCTTCATGATCTTCCAGCTGGAATGTCTGGCAATGATCAGCATCCTGCGCCGCAAGTGGAAAAGCAGTCTCGCCCACTGCCAAAAGAAAATCCAATTTTTCATGCATCAATTTTTTGCCGGTCTCTTCATGGATGCTGGCGCTGTCGGGGCCCAATTCTGCCATGGCTCCCAGCACGGCCACCGTGCGGCCTGATCCTGGCATTGCCGTCAATGCCCCGACTGCTGCCACCATGCTCGCCGGGTTGGCGTTGTAGGAGTCGTCCAACACCGTCCGGCCGGACCAATGGACCACAAGTCCGCGGTGGGCCGATCCCTGGAATGACGACAATCCACGTTGCAGAATTTCATCATCCACACCTAAAGCGCGGCAGGCCAGCACAGCAGCGCAGAGATTAGCGGCGTTGTGGTGGCCAGGCAGCGGCACATACCAGGGGGTGCCGTCGAGAATCAAACTTTCTTCAGTGTTTTCATCCGCAGGAGACCAGGTCCAGCGATGGTTGCCTTGTTCCTGTCCCCAGGAAACAACGGGACAGACGGCCCTTTTTTGCCAACGTTCAAAACCCGGACTGTCAGTATTCAAAATGGCCACTCCATCAGCTGGCAATGCCTCAAGCAATTCACCTTTGCCTTCAATGATGTTTTCCAGAGAACCGAATTCAGACAAATGAGCTGGTGATGCGTTGGTGATGACACCCACTTGAGGAACCGTCAGTCCAGCCAGGAAACGGATCTCGCCCACTGCCGAGGCGCCCATTTCGATCACTGCGTAACGGGTGTCCTCCTGCAAATTCAACAAAGTCAGGGGCAAGCCCAGATGGTTGTTCAGATTGCCCGCCGTGGCCTGGGTTTTACCCGCGCCACTGAGCATGGCCCGCACCAGATCTTTGGTGGTGGTTTTACCGTTGGTGCCCGTGATGGCCACGATTTCAACAGACAAAGTTTTACGCCAGCAGGCAGCAATCAAAGCCAGGGCATTTTCAGGGTCCTGGCACAACAAAACTCCGCCCCCGGGGACGGCTTTGAGATTCAGCAGAGGGTCTACAGGATGATCTGGATCGTCGTTTACATTTCTCGTCAAAATCCAGTGCCCTGCTTCCAGGGGACTGGCGACAAAATTCCGCCCATCAACATTTTCTCCGTCCAGGGCCACGAAGAGTGCATTTTCAGGAAGATTTCTTGAATCCAGGCCGGCCCCAATAATGAACTCGCTGGAAATTGTTTGGAGAGCAGTGGCGGGAGTGTGGGCCTTAAGGTGATCACCTTCAGGCAGAAGAACGGAATGCAGCGCATTGTTTTGCATCAATTCAGTAATGACCTGGTGAATTTTGAAGCCCTGTTCAGTTGCCAATATCCTGCGCTCCTATCCAATCCCGGATAATCACCCGATCATCCAGATCCAAAACCTTATCACCCACCAATTGATAATCTTCGTGGCCCTTGCCGGCCACAATGACAATATCTCCTTCTTCGGCAAATTCCAAAGCTGCTACAACAGCATCCCTTCGATCTTCAATCACCTTCATGATTTTCGAACGGGGCTCTTTCACCTCATGGTAACCAGCTGCGATATCCGCGCAAATTGCCGTTGGATTTTCCGTGCGGGGATTGTCCGATGTGATCCACACTGCGTCGGCCTGCCCGGCGGCCACCTGCCCCATCAGGGGCCGCTTGCCCGTGTCACGGTCGCCTCCGCAACCAAACACCACCAACAAACGTCCTGCGGACAATTCATCACAGGCATGCAGCACGGCGCCCAACGCGTCGTGGGTGTGCGCGTAATCCACCACCGCCAAGCCACCCTTTGGCAGAAGGAATCGTTCCAATCTTCCCGGTACCTGATTGACTCCGGCCAACGCTCGACTCACATCCTGGGGGTCAAACCCCAGGGCCAGGCCCGCAGACCAGGCGGCCATCAGATTTTCCACATTGAACCGTCCCACCAGAGGACTTTTTAGCTCATGGGGGTTTCCCTGAAAATCCAGCTCCAGATGTGTGCCATTTAAACCCAACTCGGCTTTGTTCAAAACGAGATCAGGAAAGTCGGAAGTGCGGGCCTTTGCTCTCGGGTCAAAAGACAATACGGGATGGTCCCCGGTGTCCAACCCGGCCAGCAGTTCATCTGATGTATTGATCACCATGGACGCTGCAGGTTTCAGGTAGTCCATGATTTTGGCTTTGGCCTGCACATAGGTGGGAATGTCCACATGGTAATCCAGATGATCCCGGCCAATATTTATCATGACGGCCACCGAAAGCAACAGTCCTTTGGTTCGTTCCTGATCCAATGCGTGGGACGAAAGTTCCATGGCCACCGAGCGGCAGCCGGCCCCTGCCATGCGCTGCAACCACTGGAAAAAAACCGGCCCACCCGGCGTTGTCAGGGGCGCCGGGACCGATTCTTTTCCGTCGTCGTAGCAGATGGTCCCCATCATTCCGCAGGGGCCTTCCAGCCGTGTCAGCATTTCCTGCAATAAAAAAGCCACCGTGGTTTTTCCGTTGGTTCCGGTGACTGCCGCGGTGATCAGTTTTTCATCCGGGCGGTCTGTCAGTTCCCTGGCCAGCAATGCCGGGGCAGAACGGGTCAAAGGCAATTGGACAGACACTTCAAGCCGAGCTTGTTCTTCAGACGTAAGATACTTTTCCAGAGGATCCTGATGGACAACCGCTGCGCATCCCTGCTGTATAGCCTGTTTGATGAAAAGATGGCCATCACTGCCTGTGCCTTTCACCGCCACAAAGAGGACACCCGGGCCAGCCAAACGAGAGTCGGCTTCGACCCGGGTGATCTCCAAATTCCGGTTGCCCTTAACGGAGGCATCAGGCAACACCGCCACCAATGCACTCATTGTTTTCACCACAGGCCGCCCATCTTCACCTTGACCACTGCGCCAGCAAGAGAAAGACCCGGCGCGGGGAATTGCGACACGGCATAACCTGCTCCGTTGATCTTGACCTTCATTCCCATCCTGGCTGCCATGCTGTGAATTTCCCGGTTGCTCAGTCCCGAAAAATCGGGGCAAAGCAAACCGTTGTTGGTGGACGCCACTTCCGATGGGCCCGTCACCAGATGCACCACACTGCCAGGTTTTAAAAGCGTTCCCGGCAAAGGAACCTGCTGGATGACCAGCCCTCCACGTTCTGCGCCGGCCATGGCCAAATCAACCATGCCCAATCGCTGGGCCGCATTATCCAGGGACAAGTGCAGAACGTCGGGAACTCTGACCATTTTCTTAGTCTCAGCCAACTCCAAAGGAGCGGTTCTGGATCCTGGTACATCGGTCAGATATTGGGTTCCCGACCTGATATCCCTGACGATTTCCTTGAAAAGAGGCACCGCACTGAGCGACGCATAATGCTTGATGCCTTTGGGCTCATCCAAAACCGTGAGAATCACCAGACGAGGATCTTCAGCCGGAACGATGCCGGAGAAACTTGCGATGTAAGCGCCAGGAGTGTATCCCTTGCCGTCTCTGCTTTTTTGAGCAGTCCCGGTTTTTCCACCCGTTGTGATCCAATCTTCTTTGGCGCCAACTCCCGTGCCATGATCCACCACACCGGCCATGGCCATACGCAGTAAATCAGCCAAAGGTTCGGCCATGACCCTGCGCAGAGGACGGGGCTCCATTTCTTCCACAATACGACCCCGCTCATCACGCACTTCACGAATAAGGCGGGGCGCATACAGAGTACCACCATTGGCCACGGCACAAACCGCCAACCCAATCTGAAGCGGTGTAACGGAAATTTCCTGTCCCAGGGCGATGGTGGGCTTGCTTCTTCCGGACCATGCGGCAGGGCTTCTCAGCAGGCCTTCAGGACAGGCCGGATAGGGCAAACCCGTTCCCTGACCAAAACCTAAATCAACCAGGTCGTGATAAAGCTCTTCGCTTTTCAGGTTACCCACCGCCCGGGCAAAAAAGATATTGCTGCTCTTGGCAAAAGCTTCCATCAAAGCCAGATTACCGTAAGCGTGCCCGTTGTCATTGTGGATGGAAAAAGAGCCAAAATCGCTATCTGAACAATTGAAAACCATGGCCGTGTCGATGGCTCCATGCCGCAACAAGCTCGCGGTGGTAAAAATTTTAAACACAGAACCGGGCTCATAAAGAACGGTAAAATTCCGGTTGTCCCATACTGCTGCATCGCCATGCCTGCCCTTGCGTTTTTCAAGCAGAGGCCAGCTTGCCGCCGCCAGAATATCACCAGTGGCCGGATCCAGAACCAAAACCGAACCACCCTCCGCACCCGTGGATTTCACTGCTGTAGCCAGCTGCTTTTCACAAATTTCCTGCAGGTCAGTGTCCAGAGATAAGACCAGATTTTGCCCATGGGAGGCCTCACTCAAAACCACCTGTCCCAGGTTTTCTCCCAGGTTGCCGGTGGTGATCAAACGGGCTTTCCCGGGGCTTCCGTCCAAATAGTCTTTCAAGCTGGATTCCAGACCCGTAGAGAAATCGCCTTCCTTGTCTGTCCGGTGAAAACCAA
The DNA here is from genome assembly GCA_029935695.1 of Candidatus Krumholzibacteriia bacterium. Taxonomy (GTDB): domain Bacteria; phylum Krumholzibacteriota; class Krumholzibacteriia; order LZORAL124-64-63; family LZORAL124-64-63; genus LZORAL124-64-63. The sequence goes on from JAOZJV010000119.1 coordinate 5,559, forward strand.
TCAAAGAAGCAGCCAATCCATCATAGGGGTAAATCCTGGCCTGGAGATCTTCAATGGTGATGGCTTTTTCGCTCTTCAGACGCATCATCTGCTGACGGGTCAGCACCTGATTGGAGGAAATCACCACATGGCGGCCACGAGCCTTTCGAAATTCCTTCTCCAGGGAGGCAGGAGTCCGTTCCAGCATTTCACCCAGCAGTTGGCAAACTCTCGGCGAATCATCTTCCAGCAGTGACGTCGCGACACCCAAACGCCAGGCGGCAACCGAAAGGGCCAGAGGACGCATATCCCGGTCGTAGAGATTGCCCCGTTCAGGATTAATATCGATATCTTCATTCCAGGTGCTGCGAGCGATCTCCGAAAGTTTTTCATGTTGAAAAACCTGGATATGGACGACGCGACCGGCCAAAGCGAGGCCGGTCAGCACAAGAATTACCTGAAGGATGCGGAAGCGTGACTTCGCTTCTTCAAACATTACTCGGCCCCACCTTCCATCACTGCAGCCCGGGCGCCACGAGGCACCAGCGAAACCATAGCCCCTGCCACCAATTCCTCCGCCTCGTCACTGACAGGCAGGCCTTCCCATAATTTTCGCAATACTCCCTGGTCTTTTTGGGGACCATTCATACAGACCAGAACCAGACCGGGTTGTTCTGGTACAATCAGACCCAATTCCTTCTCTGCCCTGGCGACTATGACTTTTCTGCTGGATGCATTATTCCACTTCATGTGCAGCTTGGCTGAGCTTGCTTCCAGGAATTCCTTTTGGTTTGCCAAATCGGCCACCTGGGACCTGAGGCCGGTGATTTGATTAGTCAGGAAAATTCGTCCGCCCATGAGCAAACTCAGCAAAACCGCCACGACCACAACCATGACCAACTGGGTTGTCAGCACACCTTTGCGCCGGGCCATGGCCCCATCGCCACTGACAACGGCGTTGCTGGAAAAAAAGATCGATGAGTTTGACTGGCCGTACATGGGTCGCCCTCCCAGGGAGACTTTTTTAGAGAATTTCTGCTGCTCGCAAACGCGCACTGCGTGAACGAGGGTTTCTCGTTTCTTCCGACGCCGAAGCTTTCACTGCTTTACGGGTCAGGGGTTTCAGTTTTGCCTTGTGCTCGCACCGGCAAACGGGCAACTCCGGAGGACAGATGCAATCACGTTTTTCTTTGTCGATGAAACGCTTCACCAACCGGTCTTCGAGGGAATGATAGGAAATGATCACAAAGGACCCGCCAGGCTTGATCACCCGGGACAGTTGCTCCAGGGCTTCGGGCAAGGCTTCCAATTCTTCATTCACCGCAATACGCAAGGCCTGAAAAACCCGGCTCAACACAGGAGTACTCTTCACGCTCCTGGGAAGGGTCCCTTCAATCAAATTGCGAAACTGGGTTGTCGTTTCGATGGGCGCCTCTTTACGCGCCTTCACCAACACCCGGGCAATGCGGCGGCTGCCGCGCTCTTCGCCCCAGCGCCAGATCAGATCGGCCAGTTCGGCCTCGTCAAGAGTGGCCACCAGATCTGCTGCGGTTGGGCCCTGGTCCTGATTGAAACGCAAATCAAGAGGCCCATCGCTGCGATAGCTGAATCCCTTGGCAGGATCATCCAGCTGCCACGAGCTGACACCCAGATCCAGCAAAACACCATCAACCGGTTCCCAATTGTTCTGCTTTAAAGCATCTTCCATGTGGCGGAATGAAATCCGGCAACAGTGAAGGCCGTCAGCTTTTTTGGCCATCTCCTGGCAGGCCCCAAAGGCCACACCATCGAGATCGAGACCCAAAACCTCAGCCCCGGTTTCCAGCATGACGCTGCTGTGCCCACCAAACCCAAATGTTCCATCGATGAATCGTTTGCCCGGGCCAGGATTCAAATAAGAAAGAGTTTCATCCCTGAGGACGGGAATGTGGGGAGCATCTGTCATGCGCGGGCCCGGGTTTCCTGAATAGCGCACCTGATGGGCATGCCCAATTCCTGCTCCCAGTCTTCCATGCAGAGGATGGCCTTGAGGTAATCACTCCAGTTCTGCAAATAGAGCTGATGATGGAATTGGCGCAGATTTCGGTTCCAGCGAATGAGAGAGCGGGTGGTTCGGTAATCCATGTGGGTCAGAAGAGAGCCATCAACAATCACCCGGCAGCCCCTGGCTGACAGCTTGGGCGCGACCCTGCTGATGATTTTTTCAAGCCCCGCCTGATCCAGCAAACCTGAGAGAGTGACCCGGACAATCATATCCTTGCTGCTGACCTCAATGTCCATATAGTTGCCGCCGGCCTCCTGCCTTGACGACTGTCGGGTCAACTCTCTCGACATGCGGGCTCCTTCCCTATAAGCGCCCCTCCTTGGGCATTATCCGAAGAACTCGAAGAGATAATCGTCGCTCGGTGTCTGGGCTCCTGCCTCGCCACCGTCGATCCTGTCGGGAGCCCACAGTTCCATGGTCTCTCCCATCCCTACGATCAGAATTTCCTTGTCCACTCCCAACGGCTCTTTCACCAGAGGGGGAATGGCAATGCGTCCCTGCTTGTCCGGGACGGCTAAATAGCTGTTGCGGCTCATGCGCCGGCTGTTGCTGATGTAATCGGCTTTGCTCTGTCCGTCGGGCCTGATTTGGAAATTTTTCAACCAAACAGCCCGGGGAGCCAAAGCCCACGACCCGTGAGGACCAGGACAGATCATGTATTCTTCAAGGGCACTGTCCTCCTCGTCGGCCTTCTCTGCACGGAACTGAAAAGGCAGATGGAACCGCCCCTTGGCGTCCACCTTACGGGTATGAGACCCATAATAAGTGATCGTCTGCTCAATGCTTGTTTCTGCCGTGGGTTCTGAATTCATGGGTCAGACCTGGAATGTGCCTTTCGGGCGGCGATGTCCAAAATTGGTGTCCGGTGGAGATTCGCGGCGCTTAACTTGTTTGCCCAGCGTGTGTTGAAGAATTTAAAGCGACATCTTCCGCATCCTTGCGTCTGTTGCCCCTCCGTGGGCTGTCGCTGATTTTCACCACTTTTCGCCTCAAATCTCCACCCGACATCCAGACAATATGATTAATTTTGCATACTGTCAATCCCCTTTTATTAAAAATTAGTTATTTTTATTTAAAGTGGCAATAGAGGGCTTTTTTCTGATTATATAGGGGTGGTTAAAAGTGGGGCGAATCATTCAGAACAGGAAATCCCTTGCTCCCCCATAGAAA
>JAOZJV010000650.1 GCA_029935695.1 Candidatus Krumholzibacteriia bacterium
GAAATCCTGCTGGATTCCTCCCGCCTGGCCGAACCTCTGGGAAACTGAGAGCATTATGGGGCTTTTCCAACTGGTTTCTCCGTTCAAGCCCATGGGGGATCAGCCCACTGCCATCAGGGAACTGGTGCAGGGAGCCCGGGACAATCAACGCTGCCAGACATTGCTGGGAGTGACGGGTTCCGGAAAAACCTTCACCATGGCCAACATGATCCAGCAGCTGGACCGGCCCGCCCTGATCTTCAGCCACAACAAGACCCTGGCCGCCCAACTCTATGGAGAGTTGAAGGGATTTTTCCCCAACAACGCCGTGGAATTTTTCATTTCCTATTATGACTATTACCAGCCCGAAGCCTTCATCCCTTCGACCAATACCTACATTGAAAAAGACACCAGCATCAACGATGAAATCGAGCGCCTGCGCCTGAGGGCCACCAGCAGTTTGCTGGCCCGCCGGGATGTGGTGGTGGTGGCCAGTGTCTCCTGCATCTATGGAGTGGGCAATCCCGACACCTTCCGCAGCAACATGATCAGTTTGCAGGTGGGGCAGGAGATCGACCGGGATGAACTGCTGCGTCACCTGGTGGATATCCAGTATTCCCGCAACGACATCGAACCCACTTACGGAACGTTCCGGGCCCGGGGCGATACAGTGGAAGTGCGTTCGGCTTTTGAAGAACGGGTGTTGCGCATTGAATTGTTCGGGGATGAAATCGAAGCCCTGAGCTGGGTCGATCCTCTGACGGGTAAAAGCTTGGGCAGCGCCAGCAATGCCATGATCTACCCGGCCACGCAATTTGTCACCGAAAGGGGCGGGACCGAGGCCATTGTCGACAGCATCAGCAAGGATTTGGAAATTCGGCTGGGCCAGCTGGATGAGCTGGGCAAACCTCTGGAGGCCCACCGCCTGGCGTCGCGCACCCGGTATGATATGGAAATGATCACCCAGGTGGGGCATTGCGCCGGGGTGGAGAATTATTCCCGGTATTTTGACAAGCGCGAACCCGGAACCCGGCCCGCCTGCCTTCTGGATTATTTTCCCGATGATTACCTCATGTTCATCGACGAAAGCCACGCCACGGTTCCCCAGATCGGGGCTATGTACTATGGCGATCGCTCACGGAAGATGAATCTGGTGGAGCACGGCTTCCGTTTGCCCAGCGCCATGGACAATCGTCCGCTGCTGTTTGAAGAATTCGAAAGCATTATGCCGACCACGGTTTTTGTGTCCGCCACTCCTGGGGACTATGAATTGGAAAAGAGTGGGGGCGTTATCGTGGAACAGGTAATCCGGCCCACGGGGTTGCTGGACCCGCCCATCACCGTGCTGCCGGTGCAGAACCAGGTAGACGATCTGCTGGAGCGTGTGCGGGTGGTCATTGGCCGCAAGCAGCGCGTGCTGGTGACCACGCTGACGAAAAAAATGAGTGAAGATCTGAGTGAATACCTGGCCCAGGCCGGCATCATGGTCTCTTATCTGCATTCGGATATTTCGGCTCTGGACCGCATTGAAATTCTGCGCAACTTGCGGCTGGGTGATATTGATGTGCTGGTGGGAGTCAATCTGCTGCGTGAAGGTCTGGACTTGCCGGAAGTCTCACTGGTGGCCATTCTGGATGCAGATCGGGAAGGTTTTCTGCGTTCGGCGCGCAGCCTGATCCAGACTGCTGGCCGGGCTGCCCGTAATATTGACGGCCATGTGATCATGTACGCTGACCGGATAACCCGATCCATGGATATTGCCATCCGGGAAACGGAACGCCGCCGGGGCCGTCAGATGGCGCACAACGAGGAGCATGGCATTGTGCCGCGCACCATCGTCAAGAGTAGGGAAGATATTTTGCAGGCCACATCCGCCGCCTCGGTGAAGGATGACGCCATCGCACCTGAAGATGCCTTGCCCTGGGATGAGATTCTCGCTGGTGATCACTCACCCCGGGACACCATCGACATGCTCAATGAAGCCATGCAGGGGGCGGCCAAAGCTCTGGACTTTGAAAAGGCAGCCGCCTTGCGAGATCGCATTGAAGAGTTGAAGGCCCAGTGGGGCATCGGCAAATAATAATACGCTGACCAGGAGATTGGGCGAGCATGAACAATTTCGAATTTCCCCGCAGCGACTGGACCGCCCAACTGGTGCGGCAGAGTTTGGCCGAAGATATCGGCCCTGGCGATGCCACGACCATCATCACCACTGACGGTGCTGCTGAAATTGAAGCGCGCATCGTAGCCCGGCAACCGGGAGTGATCGCTGGCCTGCCTTTGGCCGAGATCATGTTTTCCGAAATGAATGCCGCCGTGAAAATAGAATATCTGCTCCAGGACGGAGCGGTGGTGCAGCCCGGATCTCAGGTGGCTGTTTTACGTGGTCCGGCTACAGCCATTCTCACCGGTGAGCG
>JAOZJV010000651.1 GCA_029935695.1 Candidatus Krumholzibacteriia bacterium
CGGCGACCGCCTGGAATTCCTCGTCAGTGGCGGGAATTACCCGGAAACCTGCTATGTAGCCCTGGTCGATGCCACCACCGATGAAATCATCTACAAGGAAACCGGTAACAACCAAAACCTCATGACCCCCCACTCCTGGGATTTGCGTCCTTATCAGGGCCAGGCCTGTTATATCAAAATCGTCGATGCTGAAACCGGGGATATGGGTTACATCAATTTGGATGAAATTATTGAAGTAATTGATGACGTCTCTGCCGCCCACAGCCCGGATATCAGGCAGGTTCTGACGCATCATTATGCCTCTCCCAACCCTTTCAACCCCATGACAATGATCCGCTTTGCCTTGAACCAGGACCTGGAAATCCAGGTGCGAGTGCATGACATCCGAGGACGTGAAGTGTGGTCCAGCGGTAGAATTCAAGCCTCTGTCGGAGATAATTTTGTTGTCTGGCAGGGCGTGGACAACCAAGGGCAGCCCTCTCCTACTGGTACCTACTTGTATTCCATCGAAACCCAGGGCACAGTGGCGGCCAGCGGAAAGCTTTCCCTGATCAAATAAATCTTCATGAACCCGGGTAGCGGCCGATAACCCGGGCATGAAAACTTTAACAAAAAAAACCTTCGTTTCGGACCTGGTTGAGGAAATGGGAAGCCTGCCCACGGTGGCAGCTCAAATCGTCAGCCTGACGTCCTGCCCCGATTGCGATCTGGGCCAACTGACCCGGGTCATCATCAGCGACAATGTCATGTCCATGCGCTTTCTGGCCCTGGCCAACAGCGCCGCCATCAGCCGTGGCGTAGAGGTGCGCAACCTCCGTGCTGCATTGGTGCGTCTGGGATTGCGCCGCGTGCGAAACGTGGCCCTGTGCATGGGGATGCACGACATGATGCCCGCCAGCGCCGACCCCGGCCGTTTGAATATGATGGAATTCTGGAAGTTCAATCTGGCCACGGCCAGCTGCGCCCAGGGCCTGGCCTGGATGCGGGGAACTGCTTCAGATGAAGACGCCTGGCTGGTGGGAATCCTGCACAGCATCGGCATTGCCTCCCTGGATCAAAAAGCCAACCCGGCATTCCAGGTCGCCCTGAAAATGGCCCAGGACAAAGGCATCACCCTGCAGGAAGCCGAATTGCTAAAATTGGACTTCCACCACGGTGAACTGGCCGGCCGACTGCTCAACCAATGGAACCTGCCTGAAGTCTTTTGCAAATCTGTCGAGTATGCCAGTGAAGATTTCGAACCTGGCGAAGTTTCTCCCGAAACAACCACTCTGATTGACATTCTCAATGATGCCATCGCCCTGGTCCGCGCCATCGGCTTTGGAACCAACGGCGACGGAACCCCGCCCCTGAAAATGGATGAAGTGTTCAAACGCCTGGATATTGAAGAACCCGCCTTGATGGCTCTGGCAGCCAAAGTGGACCGGGAAGTAACCGACATGGCCGCCATCGTGGGAATCGATCTGCCCGAAACTCTCTTCCTGGAAATGCTACAAGAATCCAAAAAACAAGTGCTGCGCCTGGGCATGGAAGGTTTCAGTGATTCCCTGGTGCGGGAAAATCTCGAAGAAGAAATGACCATGGCACGGGAAATCCAGCAGCGCCTGCTGCCGTCTGAAACACCCAACGTGAATGGCTTTGATATCTGGGGCGCCAACCATCCATCCCTGCATTGCAGCGGAGATTATTATGACTACCTGAAAGTGAAAGGCGGCGCCACAGCCGTGGTAATCGCCGATGTTTCAGGCAAGGGAATGCCCGCCTCACTTTTGGCAAGCAACCTCCAGGCCAGCTTACGGGCTCTGGCCATGGTGTTTGATGACCCGGGTGAACTTCTCGGTGCAGTGAACAATGCTTTGCACGAAAGCACCGATCCGGAAAAATTCGCGACTCTGTTTTTAGCCGTTTTGAATCCTGATGGCAGTGGTTTGCGTTACGCCAGCGCCGGTCATAACCCACCTTTGCTTTTACGGGCTACTGGCGAAAGTGAATGGTTGAAACCGGCTGGCACTCCTTTGGGGATGTTCCCGGATATGGTGTACCCGGTGATGGATGTCAGTCTAATGCCGGATGATTTGATTGTCAGTTATACTGATGGGATTACCGAGGCAGTGGATAAGCATGATGTGGAGTTTGAGGAGAAAGGGCTTGAAAGAGTGGTTCGGGAATTCAGGAATGATTCTGGGGATAATATTATTAAGCAGGTTATTGCTGAGGTTTTGATTCATGTGGGGAGTAACAGTTGTAATGGGCTGGATTCTTTGGTGGAGAATTGGAATGAGCCTGATGACCAAAACGCGGGCGACGACCTAACCATGGTAATCCTTCGGTTGTGCCTCTAAAATTGTGTTTTTCCTCAACCCGCTTTGCCATTCACCCGGCAAAGCGGGTTTTCT
>JAOZJV010000120.1 GCA_029935695.1 Candidatus Krumholzibacteriia bacterium
GCCCTGTGCTGCCATATGTTGCAAGTGGCCGGCCGTGTGCACCGCCAGCAACTCTTTATCGGTGGCTGGACGCAAGGCAACGGAAGACATGCCAGCGGCTGCCTGCACCAGGGCCAGGCGGCCGGAATTTTCAGGATGACCAGGGCTGTCGTGTTGGGCGAAGCAGCCGGGATCGTACAGGATGCCGGTCATGACGGGTCCTTTGAAAAGGTGGTGGGATCGTCACCATGACCGACATCTTAGTTGTGATCAGCTTTCAGCTCAAGGCAATCGGTAAAAAACCACCTCGTAGGGCCTGGGTTCTTCATCGTCATCTTCTTCGTCAGCTCCGCCGCCGCCACTGATCATGACCATGGACATGCCGCCGCCACCGGAAGTCGTGGTTCGTTCGGGCGCTTTTTGGGCTTCCTTGAACACCAGCAGATTTTTTCCAAGAAGGCGGAAGTTGTCCCGGTCGGGATCGTAGTCAGCTTCAATGCGAACGCGTTTGACATACTGGCCGTCCGTGTTGAATACATCGAAATACCCGATGGAGTTTTCAGGACAATCCACATCGCCCTGGCTGTTCTGCACCCAGAGATTCCCGTTGGGGCGGACGAATGCGTTTGAGATATGACGGGCCATGGTGGCGACGGGTTGAGCGAAGTTGTCGCCGAAACGCTGGCGCATGGTCTCCTGCTGGCGCTCGTCCTGTTCGATGTCTTTATCCGAACGACGCACGGGTTCGTAGTCGCGACGGATCAGCATCTCAGGCTTCCCGTCAGCGCCAAAAATTTCCAGTTTGTATTCCTGATTTTCCTGAAAAACAATCACCCGTCCCTGGGGCCCCAGGCTCCATCTTCGAGTGAAGTCATTGCCCGAGCCACCGAGAGTGATTGCTCCCCCGCTTTGTTTCTCCACATTTTCAAACAACAGGTTTTTAACGGTTCCATCACTGTCGTAGCACGCCAGGGAATGAACTGAGGTGAGTGTTTGGCTCTCATCAAATTCCGCCACGGTTTGGCCGATGACCACGCCGTTTGCAGTGGCGTCCACTTTCATGATGTGTTTCATCACGGGACTGCCTGCTTCACCATAGGAGAAGCTGGGTTTGGGCTGGCCATCTCGTCCGATGGTGGCGATACCGCCTGGCATCATTTCCTGAATCCCCAGGTCTCCGTTGGGCATGAAGATCAGACTTTGGGTGTTGCGAAATTCTCCGGGACCATCACCCTCGCTGCCGATGGTGGCGTCAATGGTGCCATCGGGCCCAATCTGGTAAATGGTGGTCAGGATGGTGTCCAGCAGGTACGCATTTTCGAGATCGTCGACGATGCCATCACCGATCAGGCCAAACACAATTTCCTGTTCGTCGTCTTCATCGCCCAGCCGCCACAACTCTTCGGCTGTAATGGTTTCATCGCCCTGCATGCTTTGGCTGGGATTGCTGACCAGTGGCCAGCCGTTTTCCGTGCCGGTGCTGCCGTTCCAACTGGGAGCAGCCGAGCTGGACAGTGTGATCAGTGCAAACAGAAGGACAAGGACCCACTGCTGAAACTTCATTTTCCTGAAATTCATAATCTTCTCCCGAAGGTTGATAGTGTGCTGTGGTCAACGATCAACCTAACGCGAAAGTTTCACTGTCCGCAGTTAACAGAGGTGAGTTTCTGTTAATAATTGTTAAATCACACACTGGGGCTGGTGGTTTGCCATTGTTTTGGGTTATTCTGAGTCCATGAAGCTGCCTCAAAAACGCCCGGTGACCACGGTCATCATGATGGTTCTGGCCATGATTGGACTGACTGTTGTTCAGGTCCAATTGCTGCGCAATGCCTGGCACCTGAAAGAGCAATCTTTTGACCACAACGCAGGGGCGGCCGTTGCCCTGACGGTCAAGCAGTTGGAGTTGGGCAATGTCCAAAGCGAAGCCTTGACCATCATCGGCAGGGCCACCAGATCCGATACTTTAAACGCAGAAATATTGATCAAGCAAATCAATCTTGATGGGATGGATCGGATCGTCTTCAATGGTGTGGCTGGGGATAGTTTTGTTCATCAGGACCCAACGATGAGTGTCTTTTATACCGGAGGCCGGCATGAAATGATCCAGCAGGTTGTTGATGACCTGATGGTGCTTTCGCCTCCCATGCTCACCGAACGCACCAGTGCCGCTGTCATCGATTCTCTGTTGAGAAAGAACCTGGAAACCGTGGGCATCGGCATGCCGTCCCGTTTTGCAGTAGTTGCATCTGAGGGCGATTCACTGGTTTTTTCAAACACCACCAGCTTCGATTCCAATCTGAAAAATTCGCCCTACAGAGCCCAGCTTTTCCCCCTGGATTTTATGCCACCTTCTTTTGATCTGGTGGTGTGGTTTCCCCAACGATCCGGTTTTCTGATTAACCAGATCTGGCCCCTTGCTCTCGCTTCGTTTGTTTTCATGATGGTGGTGATCATCAGCTTCTGGCTGAACCTGCGTATCATCACCGAGCAGCGCCGGGCTTCGGCCTCCATGGTTGATTTCATCAACAACATGACTCACGAATTCAAAACACCCATCTCTACGGTGCAACTGGCCAGTGAAGCCATCGCCGGACAGGAATTTGAAAACTGTCCTGAATCACTGCAGCGTTATAACCGGATGATCCACGAAGAGAGCCGGCGCATGAGCAGGCACGCCGAACGGATCCTGCAGTTTGCTTACCTTGAAGAGGGCGATTTGGTGTTGGAGGGGATGGCCTTTTCCATGCACCAGGTCATTGGCGAATCCTGCGCTGCTTTCCAGTTGGCGGTGCAAAGCAGGCAGGGCCAATTGAAGTTGGATCTGGCCGCGGAAAATGATTGGGTGGTGGGCGATGCAGTCCATGTGGCCAACGTCGTGACGAATCTGGTGGACAACGCCATCAAATACTCTCCCGATGCCCCTGAGGTGAACGTGAGCACCACCACCGAGGATGGTTGGTTCGTTCTGACTGTGCAGGACCGGGGACAGGGAATGTCTTCAGAAGACCAGAGCCGGGTGTTTGAACGCTATTTCCGCTGCAGCACGGGAAACCGTCACGACGTGAAAGGGTTTGGCCTGGGGTTGAGTTACGTGAAACTGCTGGTCGATGCGCACCAGGGCCGTATTCAACTGAAAAGCCAGGCGGGATCTGGAACGGCCGTCAAAATTTTCCTGCCGACCCAAACGGAGCCACAAAATGGGTGATCAAGTGCGCATTCTTCTGCTGGAAGATGATCCCAACCTGGGGCTGATCGTTGAAGAGTCATTGATCAAGGCGGGGTTTGCCGTCCGCCTGGTCCGCGATGGTCAGGCCGGACTTGAGGCCATGGATGAACAACCCTGGGACCTCTGCCTGGTGGATGTGATGATGCCCGTGATGGATGGTTTTTCCTTTGCCCGTCAGGCTCGTATTCACACTCCGGATATTCCCCTGATTTTTCTGACCGCCCGTTCCCTGATCAAGGATAAAACCGAGGGCTTCAATATCGGCTGCGATGATTATCTCACCAAACCCTTCAGTATGGATGAATTGCTGCTGCGCATGGAGGCGGTGCTGCGCCGGTCCGGCAGCGTGACCGGCTTGCCGGAGACAGTGGCCCTGGGTTCCTACCAGTACAACAACCGGGAAAGATCTCTGCAGGGCAAAGGTGAGATTCGAAAACTGACTGACAAGGAAGCGGATCTGCTGGAGCTGCTCTATCGTCATCGCAACAAGACCCTGGAAAGATCCAGGGCCTTGTTGAGCATCTGGGGCGATGACAGTTATCACTGCGGTCGCAGCATGGATGTCTTTGTTTCGCGCCTTCGCAAATATCTTGACGAAGACGCGAATGTTGAAATCAGAACCGTGCACGGACAAGGGTTGCGGCTGCTGATCCCTGAAAAGTAATATTACTTAACCAGCGACATCTTTCTTACTTCAACACCCGCGTTTGTTTCCATCCGGTAAAGATACATGCCCGAAGAAAGACGATGCCCGGCATCATCAAGTCCCCGCCATATCACCGTATGTTCTCCACGGCCCGGGTTCTCGTCGACCAGGGTTCTGACCAGCCGCCCCTGGGCGTTGTAAATCTTCAGTTTGACGGGACTGTCACTTTTCAAAGCGAACCGGATTTCCGTTTGAGGATTGAAAGGGTTGGGATGGTTTTGCTCCAGCCGGGTTACCCGGGGAAGTTCAGGACTGTCTGATACATCACCACTGATTTCCAAACGAACAGGAACCACAACGGTGCCGCTGGCCATCTGCCTGACGACCAGGTCCACGGCGTAGAGGCCCGGCTCCATGCCCGTGGTGTCAATGGTCAGGGTGATGTCATCGGACGAGCCGGAACCGATGGTGCCGCTGTTTTGGTCCAGCGCCACCCAACTCATGTTGCGGCCGATGGTGAACTCGTTGTTGCTCACGTCGAACAGTTCGGCATCTTCACTGTCACGCAGGCGCACCCGGCAATGGGCACTGATGGGGCCATCGACGATCCAGCTGACACTGCTGTCCGTGAAAGGAATATCTTCGACGATTGTTTGCCAGCCGCTGCCGTCGCCCCGGTCCAGGTCGAGAATCAGGAAGTCCGATCCGCCACCAGCGAGGAACGACACAGTGACTTCTTCATCAATGGCCCACAGCTCACCCCCATTGGGGCTTAAAATCGAGATGGAGGCCCCGGAAGGGATCATGACAACAGTACCCTCCACCGAATGAGGAGCTCCTCCATAGTTGTCACCATTAATGATATAGGGCAGCTCGACAGCCCCGGCGATGCCGCTGAAGTCCAGAGTCATGGTGCAGGTGGCTGTGTTGCCGGCAGTGATAAAACCATCGTCCCAGAAACAGTTGGCTCCATCGCCGGTGGCCTGGTTGAAGGTCAGGGTTTGCAGCCCTGAATGCGCGAGATTGGCGCCGCTCAAAACATTAATACCCAGCGGGAAATTCAGGCCGACTGACTCGATGTACTCACTGTCCGGGCTGTTGTTCGTCACCGAAAAGACAACCTCTGCTATTTCCCCAATGGGATAAACGGAAAGGGAGGAGGTCATGATTGACCCTTCCATGCTCTTGGCGGAATTATCCCGAACCGGGGCATCGGGATCAATTTTTTCAATGATGTAAAACAGCTGGGAATCCTGCTGCCCATTGTTGGCAATATTCAGGCTCTGTTGCTGAGTCTGCCCCGGTGCCATCACCACATTGAAGTGATCTGGTGAAACATCACAAGTGGCTTCGGGAACAAGCGGTGTGGGTGTGAAAAGAATGGCCCGGCCCGATTCCAGAGGGGCTGCACCGGTGGCGTATTCATTCCAGTAGGTGTAAAGCAGGCCGTCATCGCCGGCAAGATTCTGGATGCCGACAGTCGCGTAGCCGTTTACATAGTCGGTGTTGTTGACGGTTTCATATTGGAAGACAATTTCACCGTCTCCGTTGCCGGTGGGGTAAACAGCGGGGTCGCGCAGAATCAGCTGAAAATTCTGGGTATGGTTGTAATGATTCCGCAGTTTGGACCACTGCACCACGAAGAGGCCATTCGATTCGTCATGCCAGTAAAAAACCCGGTTGCTTCCGTATTGATAAAGATTATCCCAAAAAGGAGCTATCATGGCGTTGGGGCTGCCCGCGCTGGGGATCGTGAAGTTACGGTAATGTCTCAGTGATGTTTCGCCCATGGCCGCCCAACCGTTGGAGCAGATGGACACCTGCTCATAACCCTGTCCGTAATATTGAAAAGGGAAGGGCAGAGCCAGGGTGCGCGTATCGTCTTGTTCAAAGCCAAAGTCGGTAAGTTCGACGCTGATGCCTGGGCCGCCCTGATTGGGATCCAGCTCGATCCACTGATAGACGGGCGCCTGTTCGTAACCGGTGTCCGTGTTATCAAAGGCATAATATCCGCCACCGTCAGGACCAATGGGATCGGTGCTGGCGGTTTGTCCCACATTCATCTGAAAGGTCGTGGTGCGGACCAGACCATCAGCAAGAGTCAGGTTCAATTGGAAGGTTGCCAGATAGCCATTGAAACATTCGGCACTGATTTGCAGAGAGAAGCGGTTGCCGGTGTTGTTGCAAACCTCACCAGGATCCAACGCGTCAAAGGCACCTGCTTCATCGATGACCAGGATCCAGGGACTTTCTGTGCTCAGGACAGCACTGGTGGCACCAGCGGGAATGCTGCCGGTGTTGGAAAGGTCCAAAACCAAATCGCCGTGATCACCGGGGAAAATACTATTCTGCTGGCCGTTCCAGCTGGTTTCATTGACCTGGAATTCTGGAGCCTGGACGGTGAAAGTGATGGATGATGTCCATTCTTCGTTGCCGTCGGTGGCCACCAGATCCAGGGTGCATTGGTGCTGATCCGCAGCCAGAGGCGAGACTTGAATCTGGAATGAATCCTGGCACCAGGCGCTGTCGCCGGCCGGGATATCACCAAAAAATTCGTAGCTGTCGAGAATACTCACCAGAGGGTCACGGCTGATGAGGGTGGCGCTCACCCCAGCAGCGAGATCGCTTCCCTGGCTCATGAGAGAACAGCGCAGGCCCAGGGTCTCACCTGGTTCAATCCACTCGTTTTCGTTGCTGCCACTGAATTCCACTTCTGATACTCCCGCAAAGACATCCACATTTCCCAAAGCCAGCGAACCCTTGTAAGGCAGGCGGTTGTGCATGGTGGCGGTGATCAGAAGGGTGCCGGCCGATTGACCACTGAGGGGCAAATTGACCTGGCCCTGGGCATCGGTGTATCCGGTGGACCGCACTTCATTGGCTTTGTAAAGAGCGACCAGGGCGCCTTCCACCGGCGATCCGTCACTGGTGATGATCACCGGAACCGAGTTGGCTGAAACAGGCAATGTCGAGGGGTGATCCGCAAGCATGGTGGTGGGTGTGTCGAGCCAGATATCCGTGGCGGGATCGCCCATCAGGTTGGACCAGGCGGTCCAGATTTCAGCGGATGCCGGTTCGGACAGAAAATAATTATTGTAGAGTTCCATCTTGCCCCGGGTCAAAGCCGAGCCCATGTGATGGTCGTTGGTATTGAGCATGCCTTCCCAGATGCCATGGTACAGACAATTGTTGTAGCGGGTGTGGGTGCCGATGGTGGAAAGGGCAATGGCACCAATGGCGCCACCGTTGGCAGCACGCAGGAAAGCCTCGGAGTGGGCTGTAGTATGGGCCCTGAAAGATCCGGTGTCACAGGTGGGCAGGACAGCAAAGGGCAACTCGTTGCCATTCTCCAGCATGGCAATGAGGCCGGGGGAATAGCCGCTCATGGCGTAGAAACCCCGATAGCCAAATATAGAGGTGCCCTGGTTGATGGAGGCGTGCATCATCGCCGGGAAATTGCCGCCATAAATGGTGTCCACCTGGGTGAAGGCCTGGTCTTCAAGCTGGGCCTTTAACCACTGGTTGACGTAAATGGTGGTGATGCCGGAATCGCCAGGATCGCCAACGACGGTAGCCCGTTTGAACCAGTCGGGATCTTCCAGCATGGGAGGACTGATTTCGTAGGATAAAATTTTATTCACAATGGACGAAAGCTGGGTGGGGTTTCTGGCAGTCAGACGCCCAATATGAACATCGGAAAGCATATCATCGCCATCGAGGGTCGTGTAATAGTGGTCTGTTTCACCATTCCATCCCGAGAGATACTCACTGCCAGTGGGGCAGGTGATTGATCCATTGGCATCCCCGACCAACAATATGTATTCCAGCGGAGGCTCCACCGTATCATAAACGTTTTGGATATAATCCCTGATGGTATTGAAGGCGGGCCCAATCATTTCAGTTTGAGCAACCAGCACATTATACCCTTGCCGTTGTCGCCAGTTCACAAGGGACGTGATGGTGCTTTGGCCACTGGCCGGAGTGATCACCAGGTACGTGCCGGGGCCCATGGATGGTGAACCGGATTTTGTGCTGGATACGCTGTTGACCACGGCATCATCCAGAAGCCGGGAAAAAGACTGGGGCACGGTTTCAAAGGTTCGGCGGGAAGCGGTGCCCCTGCCGTCGGCGATAAATTCAAAGCGAAGCTGCAGACGAGTGGCCACGCTGATCTTATCTGCAGCTGCCTGGTAGCGAACAGGGTGAACAGTAAAAGGAACCACCGTTTGGCCCAGGTAGATGGCGGGCTTGCCCAGGTCCACGGTGAAGGATTCGGTTTGTTTCAAGGAGGCATAGGAATTCCGGTCAATAACAAAAGATTCGGCATCATCCGGTTGGACCGGAAAAATTCGCATCCCACTGAATTCCGTATCCTCGGTTCCGGTGATTTCAAGAGAAACCGAATGCCCTTCCGGCACCGCAATCATCCCTGAAAAAGTGGGCAGGCCAGGCTCTCCATGGCCACCGGAAAGACCACCCCGGGCGATGGTCAAAGCCTGGAAGACTTCATCTTCAATGGTGATGGTCTCTTTGGTCATTTCGTTCAGTTCAAACAGGATTTCACATCCGGTAGTGTTTTCGCTGACCAACTGGAGGGCCACCGGGGTGGCTGCATCGCCCACCATCAGTTTTTCCGGTGCAGCCGAGGCCAGACCAGAGATGGAAAAAACGAAGATGCTCAAAATGAATACAAAGAGCTGCGCGGTGCGAAACATGAAACCCTCCAGTTGTTTGTTCAAAATGCCGGGGTATGATTATACGGTATTTGGGGCTGGTTTGGAACAATAGCGAAGGAAAATTTTACAAAAAACACTGAAAATCCACACTTATCACGTTGACATGTTTATAGATATCTGTAATACTTTCTTAAACACATCAGGTGCCT
>JAOZJV010000652.1 GCA_029935695.1 Candidatus Krumholzibacteriia bacterium
AGCTTCGGCACTCAGATATTGACGACATCTTGGACTATTTGTGCCAATCAGGAGAACACCGAGAAATTTTCTTCCCCTGGTGCCCTTCAGAGTCCCTTCACCAGCAAGTATGGGATCTTGCTCAGCGGGATGTTGATCCTATTCCTGGTGATGAGCGGTAGGGTTTTGCCTAATTAGTTGAACCTGACAATTGCAGGTTAACAAAGGGATTGAGATGACAGACAACAGTAGCAAGGGTGAGGACTCCAAAAAGTCAGTATACACACTCGCGATGGTAAACGTTGGCATCTGGGCAATCGCCATGGTATCTCTCGTGTTCATCATGCAAGATTCACCGAGCGTCAAGCGGCTCTTCCCCATATTGGCTTCGGGAGTTGCGGTCGGAGTCGCTTTGATCTCTGTAATATTGAAGGCAAAGTGACCTGATTCCACTTGCATTATTTTCAAAAGTACTCAATCAGAAAAGACGTTGAATTAAAAAAATGAAGCACATAATTCGAATCCTTAGAATAGTCATGCCCATTGTGGGGGTCGTCTGTGTTGTGGTGTTCCCGCCCTGGGACGGCATATTGGCATGGATGGCGCCATTGCCAGATACAGTGCAGCAACAAGTCGATGATGCTTTTGATCATGGGCTGGATGGTATCATCGTTTACGTCGATCAGGCAGGTAGGGCTCCAGCTTTTTATTGCGCCGGCTGGAAGGACAGGGCGAATCAAGTGCCGGCTGACCCGCTGGCCTTGTTCAAAATTGCCAGTCTCAGCAAACTCTATATAGCCACTGCAGCCGCCAAATTGGTCAATGATCGGAGCCTGTCGCTGGATGACACTCTGGCTGATCATTTACCTGAACTTGTTGGAAGAATTGAATACGCCGAACAGATTACTTTGCGAATGATGCTGCAACATCGCAGTGGTATTCCCAATTATACAGATCATAATGAGTTCGATTGGGTCATGCCACCGTCAGACGTCAGCGGGAGTTTAGAGTTGGTCTTGGATAAGTTGGCAGATTTCAAGCCGGACGCCGACCATCACTATTCCAATACAAACTTTCTGCTGATTGGCAATATTCTCGACCGAGTATTGGGGTATGGCCATCAGCGATATATCAATGAGGAAATCCTGACCCCTCTGGGACTCACTCATACGTATGGTTTGCTCAATCAGGTGGATTTGGGAGACGTCGTCAGTGGATACCACCATCCCTATGAGGTTGATTTTAAAGAAATAGAGTATTTGACACCGGGTGGGTCAATGGTCGCAACGGCGCAGGATGTAGGCATTTTCTTGAGAGCGTTGAATGATGGCTCATTGCTGAAAGGCGATGAGCAGGCCATCTATTCCTCAATTTATGAGTACGGACATAAGGGTTGGGTGCTGGGGTACCAAAGTATCGCCCGCTATCACGAGGATATTGATGCAGTAGTCGTTCAGCTTGTAAATACAACTGGTGGAGATTCGGAGTTGGTAACGCTTGTCGCATACAATCGAATTGTCAAAATTCTGGGCAGGCAGTAGGAAAAAACGTTAAGGGTAAAAAATGATTAGTCGCGTTTGTGTCAATTGCGGTTCCAATTCGGGTGCAGACCCTGCATTTATGGCGGCTGCGCGTGACTTGGGCGAATGCCTGGCGAGTCGAGAAATCACATTAGTATACGGCGGTTCTAATGTTGGCATTATGGGAGCTGTCGCCAATGCCACACTCGAGGGTGGCGGGAATGCCGTCGGGGTGATTCCGGAGAGCCTGTTTCAAAAGGTTGGCCATCAAGATCTGACCGAACAGTACGTGGTTTCGTCAATGCACGAACGCAAGCAGAAGATGTTCGACTTATCTGACGCATACATCATACTACCAGGGGGATATGGTACATTTGAGGAAATGTTTGAGATTCTCACGTGGGCACAACTGGGCATGCATCTGAAACCTGTGGGGATTTTGAATGTGGCAGGCTATTACGATGCTTTGCTCACATTTCTAGATTCGGCGGTGCACAATCGCTTTGTGTCAGAGGTGCACCGCAACATGCTTCTCGTGGATTCCTCTCCAGGGCTATTGCTTGATCGACTGGAACAATATGAGCCTGTGGTTTCGGACAAGTGGCTGGATCGCCGAGAGGAAACATAAGCGCTTGCATCTGACAATCTCGTCCGCAACACACTCGAATATCTATTGAAAAGAGGTTTGAGACAGTGGCAAGGAAGGGATTTTTGAAAAGGCACAGAATAGTGCGAAACTCCATAAAAGAAGACCACCAGGAAACTGATTCCATTCATCTATTGATGGAAACACAGGGCTGGCTTAGCCCGTAGGTTAAAAAACGTGGGGGCAGGGAGAGCTTATGAAAGACCAGATTATGGAATCATTATCTGAGATTGAAAAATCAGAAAACG
>JAOZJV010000653.1 GCA_029935695.1 Candidatus Krumholzibacteriia bacterium
AGGCAGGGGAAAGATTTTCAGGGACGGGCGGTTGCTTCGGGGACTTATTTGTTGAGGATGGTTGCTGATGATGTTTTGAAGTCGGAGAAGATGATGTTGGTGAGGTGATTTTTGACCTCGTGATCCCCCCGGGTGAAAGTCCATCCGGGGGGCACTTATTTTTGCCCTGGAATTTATTTTCAAAAAAGATGACGGAGTTTCCTCCAAAAAAACGCACTGATAGATGAAGGGAAGACAATCTTCTATTGAGATTCGTCAAAAATCTCTAATCGATCAGGGGGAAAAAAATGAAAACTCCATTAATGTTGTTTTTTGTGTTCGTGCTGCTTTCTTCTCCAGCCATGGCGGGAGATTGCATCGATTACGGGGACTATTTTCACTGGGTGGGTGCGGTGGATATGCCGGGTGAAACCCATGAAATAGCCTACTCCGGGGACTTGGCTTATGTCGCAGCAGTAGAGGCCGGCATCCAGGTGTTTAAGCTTTCCAGTATGGAGTTAGTGGATAGTATTACCACCCCAGGCTCTGCTTATGGTATCGCCATCTCAGGTTCTTATGCCTATGTCGGTGATGGTGCCGCAGGCCTTCAGATTATTGATATATCAGATCCGCCGAATTACACCATTGTTGGGCAGCTCGAAACACCGGGTATGTCTTTTGGTTTGACGGTTTCTGATAATACTGTTTTCAGTTGCGGGGGGGAGAGCGGTTTGATGGCGATCGATGTCACCAACCCTGCTGATCCTGTGTTGTTGGACAGAGTTGATCTGGTTAATTCCATTTCTGTCGTTAAATCAGGCAACTATGCCTATGTTGCAGATTATCTCAGTTTCAGGGTGATCGACGTGACCGATCCCCATAACATGGAGCTTGTGTCCTGGGTCAATATGGCCAGTTACGTCATGGGTGTGGATATCAAAGACAATTACGCTTTTGTTACCGCTTATGATAATGGTTTGAAGATTATTGACATCTCTGATCCTCTTGAACCAAATCTGATCGAAACATTCCCAATCCCAGGTGAGACCTATGGCGTGACTGTCCGCGGTGATAAGGCTTACGTCTGCGCATTGGGTTCCGGGATTCAAGTTGTGGATATCAGCAATCCAGAAGTGCCAGTGCTTGAGACAGGCTGGGGGTCTTCCGGCAATGCTTTTCGGGCCATGATCCTGGAGGATTTGGCCTATGTGACTAACGGTTTTGCAGGTGTTCATGTGTTTGATATCAGTCATTTCGAACAGCCGGAAATTGTAGGAAACATCCCCCCATCCAATAGAGCACTTCAGGTGGATATCAGTGGTAATTTTGCCTATATCGCCGAAGGATTCTCGGGTTTGAAAGTGGCTGATATTTCCAATCCAGCACAGCCCCAAGTCGTGGGGCAGGTCCCGACCATGGCCGAGGCTGAGAGTGTTGAGGTGGTTGGCCAGTATGCCTACGTGGCCGATGGTACTTTCGGGATTCAAGTGGTTGATGTCAGTGAACCAAGTGATCCACAGATCGTGGGAAGTTTGGAATTACCAGGCGAAGCCTACACCATTGAAATTTCCGGCTCTTATGCTTATGTCGCCAACGGGTTCGATGGCCTGCAAATCATCAACATTGAGGAACCGACAGATCCTGAACTCATTGGTACTCTTGATACAATTTATGCGTATGATGTATCTGTGGCAGGCCACTATGCATTCATTGCCGATGATACCTCTGGTTTGCTGGTTGTCGATATTTTCACTCCTGAATTCCCCGTCCTTTTGGGAACTCTCGGCATGCCGAGCAATGCTTTTGCAGTGTCTATCCAGGATGATTTTGCTTATGTGGCTGACTTTGAAAAGGGTCTTCAAATTGTTGATATTTCCAATCCTGGGAGCCCCTGGATCATTGGTTATGTCGACACGCCGGGGTGGGCCATCTATGTCACCGTCCGCGGAGAATATGCCTATGTTGGAGATTATGACCAGGGTATGCAGGTGATTGATATTTCCGATCCTACAGACCCTCAAATTGTGGGTGGTCTGGATACTGCCGGGCTTGGCAGAGGTGTGGACATTCGGGGTTTTTATCTTTACCTCGCTGATGACGAAACTGGAGTGCAGATTCTAAAGGCCCAGTGCGACCCATCCTTGTCGGGTGTTGGGGGCGGGTATTTTGATCCGGAAATCAACAACACTCCCCAACCGCTGGTTAATTTGTCGGTCCATCCCAATCCGTTCAATCCTCGCACTACTGTTTCTTTCACTCTTGAGCAGTCTGGAAATGTGGCGCTTTGCATCTTCGATATGACGGGCAAACGCATTGTGGTGCTGGCCAATCGATCATTTGAGGCTGGTTCTTACACGATGGATTGGCAGGGGAAAGATTTTCAGGGACGGGCGGTTGCTTCGGGGACTTATTTG
>JAOZJV010000654.1 GCA_029935695.1 Candidatus Krumholzibacteriia bacterium
TCGAGGCTGGGAAAAAGGGTCAACAATTCGCCTTCATCGTTCCAGAAGGTAAGATCCCTGTTCTGCTCTCTGGCAGGCTGGATTTGTTCAACTGTTTGGGTATTGGGAACAAAATCATCAGGAAGATCTGTGAAATTGGTAGCAAAGACCGGTGTTGCAAGCAGGCAAATCAAAACTGAGACCATTAAACGCTGCATCATATGAATACCTCTTAGTTGCTGTTTGGCAAGGAATTACAGACATAACGCAAGAGAACCAATTGCCAATCACCCCTCCTTGGAGGCGTTATGCCTCTTGGGAATCACAACTTCCTAGCACAAAACCAGGCCGTCACCCCACACACGGGTAACACCCTATCATATGCATAAAGGTTGAGTCAAGTGAAAATGCGGCTTCTTTTAAAAACTGGAACTACAGGTGGTCCAAGCCCAGGGGATGCTCCCCTTTTTCCCATTCTTCATGGGTAGAAGATCCATCCCAGATTGTATTGAACAGAATTCGGTTCGCTTCAGCCAATCCAGCATCCTGGACTACGGCCATGGTGAAATCGGTGCCTGATAGCCCTGGTAAAGAGGGAATGGCAAACAGAGTAATTTTACGATCGAAAACGAACATCTTCATGGGTACATCATAACTGATCCGGAAAGAATCACCGTTTTCGATGGACAAAGAAACATTTCGGCGCACCCAGTCCTGATGATCTGGCTCATAACGGTATATACAGCGTTTCACGACACCGTGATCACATGCTCCAGCTTCGGCTTGATCTTGTTGATTTTCATTGCTGGTGCGTGGTTGCGAGGCCAGTGGTGTGCGGATGAAAGCCAGGATTTCTTCGCGTGCCGATGCTACCAGGGAAACATAACGCCGGTGAATTTGCTCCCGGCTGCGGATGACTTCAATGACGTCCAGGCTCTGATCCTCAGCTTTTTGACTCTTGTACAGTTCCAGAAGATCGGAAAAGACCGCTTGCGACGTGTTGATCTTTTGCTCGTGGTCCAACTCCCAACGATTTGACAACAGGGCCATCACTTCTTCAGGTGAAACTGCCTTGTAAAATTTGGAGCGTCCGCTATGGCGGACCAGGGAAAAACCACGGTCAACCAGAGACTCAAGAGCCTCGTATATTTTTGTTCTGGGAACGCCGGACAAGCGCTGCAATTCCGCTGCAGTGGCCTCGCTTTTTCGCAAAAGAGCACAATACAAACGTGCCTCGCGGTCGCTTATTCCCAACTGGTTCATTTGTGTGATAATTGCTTCTTCTTGCATGATGCCTCTTATGCGCCACTGGTGTTTGTGGGGTATCGGTGATTGCAGGGTGCTTCAATAATCAGGTAGTTTCTACCAATTGCCAATCATAAATGAATTTGAAACCCAGCAGCCTTGGATTAGTTTACACTAACAGATTACTTTTATCAGAAAATAATTGCCGGGCAAAGGAGAACTCTATGCACGCCCCCTCCAGAAAACAGTTTATTTTCACCCTCGTAATTTTACTGATGGCCATCGCTCCTGTGTCTTTGGTCTTCAGCAACCCCACCACAGACGGGAAGATTCCACCTCCCTTGTCAGTCACCATTACTCTTGAAGGACAACAGACTGTTCTGTTCAACGGCAGAAAAACCTCACTGACCGATATATCTGAAATTCTCGAAAAAGAAGCCGCACAAAAGGGTGGTTCTCCACTGATAATTATTGACGGCGAGGGCGATATTCCCATGGGGCTGCTGCACGAAGACACACGCTATGGCGCATTCGTGCAGGTACTTGGTTATTTGAAAGATGCCGGGGCCAACCGCATTGCGATCACGGACGTGAGTGGGTAAATTACTTTTCAAGCACTCTTAAATTGATGATCAGATCCAGACCATAAAACAGGAGCCAGTACCATGCCCAAGCCTTTGACAATTGTAGCAACAATCCAGGCCAATCCCGGCTGCGAAACCGATGTGGCCAAGGCCCTCACCGACTGCATCGCCCCCACTCTGGCTGAAGCCGGTTGCCTGCAATACGATTTGCACACCGACAACAACAAGCCGGGTCTGTTTCTCTTCTTTGAAAACTGGGCGACCCGGGAAGAATGGTTGGTGCACATGGAATCTGATCATCTGGCAGCCATGAAAATTGCCACTGAGGGAAAAATTGAATCCACGGTTATTTATGAAATGGGAAAAGTGGACGGATAAATGTGAGTTTTTCCGGGTGTGCCCTGAACGAATACGGGGAGATCTTTGAACTATTTTTCAAATCAGCTTCCCGATATGTTAGACTCACAGAATACTTGACCCACCGCCTCCCCTCCTGCGCCAAGCATCGGGTCACGAGATGCTCGGCCTTGCCTTTGGCACTGATTGGAGGCAATACAATGCGCACCCTGCTATTCGTTTTCA
>JAOZJV010000655.1 GCA_029935695.1 Candidatus Krumholzibacteriia bacterium
AAATAGTAGATACTCCCCCTGATAACCTGAGCAATGTTGCTTGGGTATTCGTCCTACCAGAGACACATCAGGAGGAGCATCATGTCCAATCTTCGTGAACGCATGTTACACGACATGCAGCTGCACGGCTATGCAAATCGTACCCAGGAAGTCTACCTTTGGTCTGTCAAAAAACTTCAGCAGTATTTTCAACTCTCACCTGACCAAATTTCTGAAGAACAACTCCGCGACTATTTCATCTATCGAAAAAATGTTTCAAAGTGGGCTCCGGGAACCATGAAAATTGCCTATTCAGGCATCAAATTCTTTTTCACATACACCCTCAATCGGGATTGGACTATTCTCAAGCTGATCAAGGCAAAGAATGAATCAAAACTGCCAACGGTGCTTAGCATCCATGAAGTGAAGATCATCCTTGGAGCCATCAAGTCCCCAGCATGCCGAACCTGCCTGACTGTAATTTACTCATGTGGTTTGCGTCTCAACGAGGCACTCCATCTGCAAGTTTCTGATGTTGATGGACAACGAAAACTCATTCACGTCCAACTTGGAAAAGGAGCAAAAGACAGGTACGTGCCTCTTCCGGATTCTACTCTTGAAATTCTTCGTGATTACTACAAAACACACCGAAACCAGAAATACCTTTTCCCTAAAACTGGGCATTCCGGGAAAGAAAGCCCTGTCGCCACGACCTGCATGGCACCGCAGACGGTGCAGGGCACCTTACGCGCCACCGCCAAAAATTTACCGACTATTACCAAACGAGTCACTCCACACACCTTTCGACATTCATATGCCACACATCTGTTGGAAGCCGGGGTCAATATCCGTTTGGTCCAGCAGTACCTCGGCCACTCCTCGTTGACCAGCACCATGGTCTATGCCCACATCACCAAGGTTGGCCACCATGATGCACACCGGAAAATAAACCGCCTGATCAAGGGGGTGTTCAAATGAGTGCGATACAGAAAATTTTTCAGCAGTATGGCGCGCAGTATCTTGAGCGGTACGGCCAATCCATCCCTGCAGTCCACAGGAAGGTGATCAGCGCCATCGAAAATTGCCGAAACGGCAACTTCGGATCGCTGCATTACACCTGTTCATCGTGCCGCTTGGAGCACACGCTGCCCTGTTCTTGCGGCAATCGACATTGCCCCACCTGTCAAAACGAAAAAGCGTCGACTTGGCTGGACAAGATGGAGAAAAAGCTGCTGCCGTGTTCTTACTTCATGATCACATTTACGGTGCCGCAGGAGTTGCGCAGCTTCATCAGATCCAATCAGAAGGTTGCGTATACTGCGATGTTTGACAGCTCGGCCCAGGCAATGAAAAAGCTGGCCAGGGATCCTCGTTTTATTGGTGCTGATCAAATCGGATTTTTCGGGGTTCTGCACACCTGGGGCAGGACGTTGAACTATCATCCTCATATCCATTTTATTGTACCGGCTGGGGGCTTGTCTTCTGACAGAAAGCAGTGGTTGGCTTCAAAGCCGGATTTTTTCGTGCGTGTGGAGCCGCTTTCAGTGATTTACAGGGCGAAGTTCCGCGATGAGATGAAAGAAGCGGGGCTTTTTCACCAAATTGACCCGGTGGTTTGGTCAAAACCGTGGGTTGTTAACTCCCAGGCGGTTGGCGATGGCCGAACTTCAATAAAATATCTGACTCCCTATGTTTTTCGTGTTGCGATCTCCAATAGCAGGATCGTGAGTTTTAAGGGTGGGGAAGTCTCTTTCAAATACCGCAAGTCAGGAAGCAACCGTTGGCGCAAGATGACCGTCAGTGCCATGGAGTTCATCAGAAGGTTTTTGCAGCATGTTTTGCCAGTTGGATTTATGAAAATCAGGCACTACGGTTTTTTGAGTGGGTCGTCGAAAACTCCTTGGCCAAAAATCAGGGAGTTGATCTGTATTTTGTATGAAATCGTGACCGGGAAAATTACTGACAGAAAAGAAAAACTCAGGGTAAACCGTGGACCAAAATGTACGTCGTGTGGCAATGAATTGTGTTGGGTCAAATTTTCTTTGTGCCGCATCCGAGCAGGATAGATTTAGGTGAAGGATGAGAAATCGTTGGCCCTTTTTGACCGGCAAATATTAAGTTTTGTCAGTGGTTGTATTGGTCTGCGTGGAAACGAAATCTGAGGTCTTTAAGGAAGGAAAATGGCCCTCTTGAGTTTGCGTCAGAGAGAGAAAAGTTCATTTTTTCGGTGATGTTTTGACTGCGGGACAATGACAGATGAAGAGGGCTCGAACCATTCCCCATTTATAATAGTGTGACGGGCTTCATGAACCAGGGATTAGACCGTCGGCTACGCGACGGACTAATCCTATTTTGTTATGCCATCGGAAGATTCATGAAGCGGATTCCATGGCGAGAATCGCCAAGGAT
>JAOZJV010000656.1 GCA_029935695.1 Candidatus Krumholzibacteriia bacterium
AGTGATCGATGTACTTCTTCACGAAGACATCCATCTTCTCTCGGCCCACGGTCTCTTCCAGCAGAGCCACAAAAAGGAAACCTTTTTCGTAAGGCACGAGTGAGTAGAACTCATCCGGATCCTTGCCCTCGCCGTTGATTACCAGCTTGGTCAATGCCGATCCCTTGCCGAAACTGTTCATGGCTTCCATCAGACCATTGCGACCGATGGCGGCGCTCAGACTCTTGGCCTCCAGGCCTTCAGGTGGATTGACCTGCTGGCAGAAAAAGCGCTTTCTATCTAAACATCGCCTTCAAACCATCCAAGGAAGTGGATGTCGTTGGGACCGGACCATCGGCAAGGGGCAAATAATCTACAGTCATCCAAACAAGATCATTGTCATTCCCATCGTAAATCCATTCATCAAGTTCGGCTATGTCCGTGGTTCCCCACCAGTTTTCACTCATGTCCACCGTGTAGGGGCCATAAGGATAATAGTCGTTGGTTTTGACGAACCAGGCACCTTCACCACGAAAAAAATGGTTGTTATGAAAGGACATTGGACGGGCTTTATTTAGGAAAATACAACCGGCGTTGCTAGAGATAATGTTGTCGTGGAAATCCAGGAATTCAGCGCCATCTAGGGCGATACCCCAGCCTTCATTTTGTTCAACGATGTTATCGAAACACTCCACCTCCCCACTATTTGCAAAGGCCATTCCATATACAATAAAATCAGAAAAGGAACAGTTGCTAATGGAGCCAGTTGCCCCGTCAGCATAACCAACCCCAACACGACCAACGCCACTACCAGACATGGTGCAGTTTCTTACATGACAGTTTTGGGTGTCTCCCCAGAAAAATCCTGCACCACCATAGACGGTTTCAAAAGTACAATCTTCCACCAAAAAACCATTGGTCGGAGATGTCCCAATAACAGAAATATCATTCATATTTTCGAAATGGCAGTTGGTAACTACAGCACCTTCAGAAGCCATGGCATTAATTCCGGTATAACCATTACTGAAAGAACAACTATCCACATCCAAATGACCATACATCAACCAAATTCCAACATAGTTTAGATTCTCAAACGAAATCCCGCTGACTGAAATTGTTGATGGTCCTTCAACACAAGAAAGCCCGTATGCATTATTTTCATTCACAGAAGAATCTTCGGGACCGATGATTGTTTGCCCAACACCTGCCCCAATAAAACTCAAACTTTTTCCGACAACCCTGACATAAACATCCCAATACAAAGTTCCATTTTCATGGATTATTGAAAAATCATCGAATCGACCCGGACCAATCTGAATTTCGTCACCGGGTTCAGCAGCGTCAACCGCATCCTGAATAACGGAGAAATCACCATTTCCATCTTTGGACACTTGCCAGGTCCTGGCTTCGGATACTGAAGTAAAGCACCCGAAAAACAACAAAGAGAAAATCACCTTTTGAAATATCTTCATGTTTGTCCTCATTTGACCATAACCAAACGTTTGGTCAAGGCAATCTCTTGTGTAGTGAAACGGGCGAAATAAACACCGCTGGCCACCTTTTGGCCATTTGAATTTTTTCCGGTCCAAGTTACAAAATGGTTACCAGCGGCAAAATGATCATCCAGCAAACAAACAATTCGTTCACCACGCAGATTGAAGATAGAAAGTTCAACCTTCCCTGCATTCGGCAAGCCAAACTTCAACTCCACCTGGGGATTAAAAGGATTTGGCGCAGCATTGAGAGAAACCACTACAACCGGTTCATCTTCCAGCTGGATTTCTATCTCACCTTCCATACTCTTTATAGCCATTCCTTCAACAAGGGGCACCAAGATCGGAACAATGGAAAAGCGATATTCATCGGCTAAACGCATCCAGTTCTCTCCGTCCCCACTGATCCAGCCATGGCTTCCTTCATCACCAATAAAGTAGCCAACACCGGGGCCGCCACCTGATCCTTCGCAGGTGAACGCTTGTCCTTCCGGGAACTCAAAGATTACATAAAGGCCAGTAAGACTTGCCCCAACTGGTTGCTCAAAATACAATTCGCATTGCTGTAAAGAACCGCCACTAATTGGAAGTTCAGGTGGTTCATTTGCCATGAGATTTGATGCAAAAACAGGCAGTTTTTAGCCAATCAAGATTACCTCTCCCACCATTGCCCACAGAAAAACCGGGAAGGCCCAAAAACCCTCCCGGTCAAATCAACTCAACTTAATTTCCCCACTCTCAACCAGCCAGAACCCGCTCCAACCCACCACGAGCAATAGGATGGTAACTGTCAGCATTGTCCGCAAAAACCTTGGCTGCCAATTCCCGTGTGTTGGCGTTGCCGTGTAAGGCATTGAACAACGGTTTCAAATATTTCATCCGCCCCACTTCACTCAGAAAGCTCGCCGCCCGATCA
>JAOZJV010000121.1 GCA_029935695.1 Candidatus Krumholzibacteriia bacterium
ACTTTCAGTCGCGAAAATTCCTGGGCAGTGGCATTCTTTTGACCGGATTCGAAGTAGCGCAAGGCCAACTCAGGGTCATTGTTTTCCAGACTGATATCTCCCAAAAAATAGCGGGCAGCCCCAAAAGCCGGATCGGCGGGTTTAACCGAGGCAAGCATTTCCCTGGCGGCCTGCAATTGTCCGGCTTTGCGCAGGGTCAGCCCGGACAACAGAAAAACTTCACCCGGCAAGGGCTCGATGGCGTGTTCAACCAGAGGTGCAAGAACGGAGTTGGCCTTTTCATACTGTCCCCGTGAAAAATGGATTTGAGCCAACTGCAAGGCCATTCCCACCCGCGTTGATTCAGGGATATTCCCATCTTCAAGGCTGCCTTTGATCAGGGCCAGGGCCTGGTCCGGATCTTCGGACAGACGGATTCTCCAGAGAATGTCTTCGCCCGGTTGGGCCCCTTCCCCACCTTGGATCAGACTTTGGCGTGCTTCTTCATAGCGTGCTTCACCAAACAATCCACTGACTTGCTGTAAACCGGCAAAGGTGGGTAAACCCATGGCCAGAAAAACCAGGAGAAAAGTGATCGATGCCAACCGGTGCTTCAAGTAACCGAGCCTCCGGAAAGTGTTTCGGGCCGGGCTTCGTAGGAATCGAAAGAATGACACTGGGGACAGAACCAGCGGATATCATCTTCATGTCTGGCGCAAACGGTGCATCGCCAGTTGTGATTCTCAACGGGCATGTCCAGCACGGACCAGATGCGGGAAAAATCCGTGGAAGGATCATCGTTGACCAGAATTTTCAGCATGGGCGCTGCTTCGTCAGGAGTGAGCCCGCCTTGTCCGGTTTTGGATTCCAACAGTCGCAGGGCTTTGCCCCGCTCGCCCAGTTTTTCGTAAAGCAGAGCCAGGTCGACCCACAAAGAAGGTGGTGCATGTTCTGACTGGCAGGCCCTTTCAAGAATGGGCACAGTGCGTGAGTATTGACCGGAAGCCAGGAGAACATGCTGCAGAACGGGCAGAAACAGGGACAGTTCCTGAGGGCTGTCAAAAAGATCCTGGGAAGCAAGAGTCAGCGCTTCAGCAGGATTATTATCAAAAGCAGCCAGCATGGCCCTGACCAGGGTGACCCGGGTCTGGGCTTCGGGAATTTTCTTCAAATCCTTGAGGCGGGGACCGGCTTCACTGAATTCACCAGCTCGAACGTGCAGCATGGCACGATCCAGCTGGTATGAGGCATAAGCCTGGGTGAACCAGGGCCGATCAGTTTCAGGAGCGGCCTTGATCCCGTTTTTCAGGCAACGTGCCGCTTCGGGTTTGTTGTCCATGCCGTGCCAGTGCCGGAAACGGGCTTTCCAGTACCTGGATTTGCCAGAGGCATCCCGCACCAGGGTGTCCAGCACAGTTTTGGCGTCTTCCCATTTGTGAAGGTCCAGCAGGTCATCCACCAAAGACAGGCCCACGGTGACTTTTTTGGGCCGGGTCAGATCAGTTCTTACGGTCAGGCCGCGGTGCAGAACAGCGGCCCGGCCAGGATCGCCCTGCAGGCGTAAAAGATTTCCAAGCTGTAAAAAAGGATCGATGGAAGCCGGATGGTCATGAACCAGATCACTGAGCATTTCCGTGGCACCGATTAAATCACCATCCAACCACATTTCCAAAGCATGATGGTAGCGATCTTCAGGAGCTGCATTTACCCGTGGCTCATGCATGGCATGCCAGACGTAATACACCACCACAACCAGTACGATCAGTCCCGCACTCCAAGCCAGGATATCAGTCACTGCCTTCAGCCTTTGCATTCAGGGTGCTGGAATTGGATCCTTTGGTTTCCCGCAGCGGAAGAGTGCGCAAATCGTGGATTTCACGATCCTTGGTGGCCACTTCTTTTTTCAACTGGGCAATGGTCCGCTGGAAACGGAACTCGCGCAGGGCAGCCAGCAGAAAGCTGGTGGCAAAACCAACCATGAAGCACACAGCCACCACCCAATAAATGGATAGCTGCAGGAATTGATGACCAAAGAAGTTGAGATCAACGACCTGGCCGCTGTTGGTGACAAAGAAATAAACCAGGGCAAAGAGCAGAACCAGGAAAGTCAGTCCACGGAAAATCCACACGATGAAACCCCTCGGCACTCCGGTGACCCGGAAAAAGTTAGATTTACTCCACAGTCAAAAATGTGGTGTTGCTGTAACCGGTGATGATGGCAGAAGCCTCATCCCCAATTTTCTGGCGATCATCCGCCACCAGAAATTTTCGATTGTTGGCTGTGCGAACCCGCCAGAACCCTTGCTTGCGGGCAGCAGTTTCGATGATGCCTGTCCAGGTTTTTCCAACCTGTTTAGTGGCCTCCACGTTCCAGATTTCTTCCTGCAACGCGAGAACCTCGGCCAGACGCCTTTTCTTCTCATCGATGCTGATGTCATCAGCCAATCTGGCGGCCGGCACTCCCGGTCGCTCACTGTACTTGAATGAGAAGATCTGATCGTACTTTACCAACCGCAGAACCTCAAGGGTAGCTTGAAAATCCTCTTCGGTCTCTCCGGGGAAGCCCACGATGATGTCCGTGCTGAAGGTTACGTCGGGAATGACACTGCGGGCGTAGTCCACCATTTCCAGGTATTCTTCCTGCTTGTAGAGGCGTTTCATACGCTTGAGGATGGCATTGCTGCCACTCTGGATGGGCAAATGCAACCAGGGACAGACTTTTTTCAGGGATCCGATGGCTTCCATGGTGTGCGGGTGCATGTCCTTGGGGTGACCGGTCAGAAACCTGATCCGCTGCAATCCGTCTATGGCTGAAACCCTTTCCAGGAGGGCGGCAAAATCCAAATCCTTTTCCCAGTTATAGGCCGTCACGTTCTGGCCCAGCAAGGTGACTTCCTGGGCACCGGAATCCACGAGGGCTTTGATTTCACTCTCAATGGCCTCCGGCGATTTCTCCGCCTGGGGTCCACGGGTGTACGGCACAATGCAATAAGTGCATTTGTAATCGCACCCTTTATGGATGGTCACCAGGTGGCTGTTGTTGACGGGATAAAGGGAAGGCGGGGCCACATAGTGGGCGTCATTGCGATGGCCGGTGGCCGTTCGTTTACGGTGTTTTGTTTCTGAAGACCTGATCAATTCACCCAGCATACCCGGCAGTTTGTCGTAGTTGTCCACCCCGACAACCAAATCCACCCGGTTCACACCTTTATGCAGTTCATTACCCAGACGTTCGGCCATGCAACCGCAGATGCCGACGGTCACCGGAGGCAAATCTGCATTGCGACGCTGCCGCCGTATCTCCCCCACCCGGCTGGTGATTTTGTGTTCAGCCAACTCACGCACACTGCAGGTATTCAGCAGGACTACATCGGCATCATAAATATCAGATGCAGATTCGAAGCCGTCTTTTTCCAGAAGGCCGCCGATGGCCTGGCTGTCGTAGGCATTCATCTGGCAACCATAGGTTTCAATAAAAACACGGATACCACTGCCAACATCCGAAGGTTCATGCATGGCATTGAGGTCTGTTTGAAAATCAGCCACGGGATATCTCTCCTTGGGCTTCTTGAATCACCTGGGTGACGGCACCGTATAATTTTCCACCATTCATGCCGGTGATTTTCACCATGGCCAGAGTGCCTGCGGGCAAATCTTCAGCCAATAGAACGGTGGCGTAGTTGTCGGTTGTAGAGTTGCGGTAACCTACGACCTCACCTTCTGATTCAATGACCACCTCTCTTTCGGTCCCAATCAGACCGCGTTCAAAACTGTCCTTCTTTTGGGCGGCCAGTTCTCGCAGGATTTTGCTGCGACGGGAAATCGTTTCCGGGTGGACCTGGTTTTCCATACTGGCGGCGGGTGTGCCGGGACGGGGCGAGAAACGGAACACATGAAGGTAACTGAATGCCAGTTCTTCCACCATGCGGCGGGTCTCTTCAAATTCTTCATCGGTTTCACCGGGGAAACCCACAATGATGTCGGCACCGATGCCAAAATGCGGTACCACTGCCGCTACCTGGCGCATGGCTTCCCAGGCTCGCTCACTGCGGTAAGGCCGTTTCATGCGTTTGAGGACAGAGCTGCTGCCACTTTGCAGGCTGATGTGAAGATGCGGCCTCAGGTTGCTGTTGGCGCGGTACATTTCCAGAAGTTCGGGGCTGACTTCATTGGGATGGATGCTGCTGAGGCGGATGCGCAACTGTGGAAATTGAATCAGACAATTTTCCAGCAGATTGACCAAAGGCAGCTTCGGTTCAAGATCGCGGCCGTATCCCCCGAGATGAATACCTGCCAGAATCGTTTCAGGGTAACCGGCCTCCACCAGTTTTTGAAGTTGAGCCAGGATATCCTGCTCGGTGCGGGACCTGCCGGGGCCACGAGCTTGCCAGATCAGACAATAGGCGCAACGCAGGTTGCAGCCGTCTTGAATTTTGACGAAGGCGCGGCTGCGACCGCTGAAACTGTCAATGAGGGGTGAATCGAAAACGGGATGTTCTTCGAAGTCGGACACCGCCAGCAGTGGGTGGTCGTCACCGAGTACCCTGGGCAACCATTGGGCCACATCGTCCTTATTGGTATTGCCCACCACGCCGTCGATTTCTTCCACCTTGGCCAGAGCCTCAGGCTGGGTCTGGGCATAACATCCGGCCACCACCACTTTGGCGTTGGGGTGGCGGCGTTTGGCTTGCCGCGCCAGGCGGCGGCACTCCTGGTCTGCCTTGCCCGTCACGGTGCAGCTGTTCAGCACATACACATGGGCCTCTTCGCTCCAGGGTACAATTTCCACCGCAAAGCGACCCGACATGGCCGTTTTCATGCCTTCGGTGTCGTACTGATTCAGACGGCAGCCCAACGTCCAGAAAGCCACTTTGATGGCTTGACCTGAAGATTCGCTGATGTCGATGGTCTTCAACTGTTGCAGGTTTTCACTCATCAATTCCAACCTCATCAACCGGATTTTCATAATCCGTATACATAAAAAGAGGGACGGGGTTAAAACCCCCGCCCCTCTCACAGGCGGAACTACGATCATTTCAGATGATCGAGGTTCTATTCGCTTTTCTTCTCTTCGGCTTCGACCTCAGCTTCGGGCTCGGCTGCTTCTTCAACTGCAGGTTCAGGAGCAGGTTCAGGAGCGGTTTCGGCCTTGGTTTCAGCAGCAGCTTCAGCCATGGCTTCGTCCTTCAGATCTTCGAAACCGTCGCCTTCGATGGCAGCCTTGGCTTCGGCTTCTTCAGCCTGCTGGTCAGCCAGAACGACATCTTCAAGACGAGGATGGTTTTCGATGAAGGCCTCAAGTGCCTCTTCGCCATCATCCTTCAGACGCTCGCCGATGGAAAGCACGATGCGACGGTTTTCGGTGTCCATTTTGATCACCTTCACCACCACTTCTTCGCCTTCCTTCAGATAATACTGAGGCTTGTCCAGCTTGGGAATACCAAGGTGTCCCAGAGGCACGAAGCCTTCCAGGTCATCGCCCATGGCCACGATCACACCGTGATCCAGCATGCGGCTGATGGCACCTTCGAGCTCACGCCCGATGGGGTATTCTTCGGCCAGGTTAGGCCAGGGATTTTCGTGCATCTGTTTGATGCCCAGGCTGATGCGGCGCTTGTTGGCGTCGATGTCGAGGATCTGCACCTTGACTTCGTCTCCACGCTTGAGCAGCTCTTTGGGGTGACGCACGCGGCGGGTCCAGCTCATATCCGAGATATGAACCAGTCCGTCGATTCCCTCTTCAACTTCAACGAAGGCACCGAAATCGGTCAGGTTGCGCACCTTGCCGACAATGGTGGAACCCACGGGGTAGCGTTCGATGAGGGTCAACCAGGGATCGCTCTCGCATTGCTTGAGACCCAGGCTGATCTTCTCGTTCTGCTTGTCGATCTTCAGCACCATCACGTCAACTTCGTCGCCAATGCTGACAACTTTGCTGGGGTGCTTGATGTGGCGGGTCCAGCTCATCTCACTGATGTGAATGAGACCCTCGACACCTTTTTCCAGCTCCACGAAGGCGCCGTAATTGGTGATGGAGACCACGCGACCACGCACGATGCTCTCTTCGGGGTACTTGGCTTCCACGTCATCCCAGGGGTAGTTCTGAAGTTGTTTCAGACCCAGGCTGATGCGTTCGCGTTGTTCTTCAAAGTCGAGAACCTTGACTTCGATTTCCTGGCCGATGGCCACCACTTCGCTCGGGTGCGTGACGCGGCCCCAGCTCAGGTCGGTGATGTGCAGCAGGCCGTCGATGCCGCCGAGGTCCACAAAGGCACCAAAGTCCGTGATGTTTTTGACAACACCCATGCGCACTTGGCCTTTTTCCAGCTCGGAGATCAGGCTGCGTTTTTTCTCTTCGCGCTCCATCTCGAGAACGATGCGGCGTGAAACGACAACGTTCCGCCGGCGCTTGTTCTTTTTGATGATGCGGCAGTTGATCTCTTCGCCGATCATATCTTCCAGGTTCGGAACCTGGCGTAAGGCAACCTGGCTGCCAGGCAGGAATGTATCCACGCCCCACAGCTTGACCACCAGTCCACCCTTGATCCGTCGGTCCACGATACCGGTGACGATGTCGCCAGCCTCGTGAGCAACCTTGATCTTGTCCCAGACTTTGAGGAAGTCTGCGCGTTCCTTGGACAGAACAACCAGGCCGTCCAGATTTTCCAGTTTCTCCAGGAACACATCAAACGTATCGCCTTCGGCAACGGCATTGGCGCCGAATTCATTCAGGTCGATAACGCCTTCACTTTTGAAGCCGATGTTCAGCAGAACTTCGTTCTCACGAACTTCGATAACCGTACCGGGAAGAATCTGGCCTTCTTGAATGTCGGTCAGGGTTTCTTCGTACTGGTTCATCAGAGCCAGCATGTCATCAGAGCTCAGATCGTCGCCTTCGCCCTCTTCCTCGCGGTAATCGAGGTTGACGATGGTGGCGGGATCGTAAGTGTCGCTCAGCTTGGGAGCTGCAGGAGTAGGGATCACTTCGGCGGCCGCGGGTCGGTCGTCTCTGGAATCATCCCTCTCCGGGGTGTTGGTTTGTTCCGGAGCAGCGGTGTTTTCTTCGCGCGCTTCTTCGGAATCGGGATTTGGGTTGGTGGTCATGAAAGATTGCCTCCTAGTGACAAAAATACACGCCAGGACCTCTATGGTCCGGCGAGTGCGGAAAGATAATGAGGTTAATGCCAGGACGCAAGGCGATTTCAGGGGTTTTATGCAGGATTATTGAGGTTTTTCAAGGATTGAAATCAGCGTCCAAAAACCTTTTTATCTTTGGCGGCCACTTTTTTCAGCTGTCTGGCACCCAATTCTTTTTCAAATTCCGTTTCCGGGTAGCGTTCAAAGCTTCTGGCCTGGAGTTCCTGATAGGCTGCAAGGCAAAGGGCGGCAATCCTTCGGCTGACTGTTTTTTTGTCTAATTGCTCAAGTAATGCCTCCATCCCATGCCATCTGATTACTGGGCCGTAACTGGCCTCCAAAGGAGAAATACTGGAACCGAGAGGTTTTAATCCGTGACTTCCGCGCAGAAAAACAGGAATCATGGGCGCCCCGGTAGCCTGGACCAGAATACCCAATCCATTGCGCACAGGACCTGGATGGCCAATGGCCCGGCGGGTTCCTTCAGGGAAAATAAGGAGGTTATTGCCTTCTTTGAGTGTTTGGGACGCTTCCGCAAAGGCATTTTTGTCAAAACTCTTCCGTTTGATGGGAATACCATCAATATAATAAAGGAAAGGTCCTAGAATAGGTATTTTGAAGAGGCTTTCCTTGGCCAGGGTGTTGACTTTATAGCGCCGAAAAGTGGATCCGATCAAAGGGGGATCCCACATGCTGACATGGTTGCAGGCTATGATGCAGCCCCCGGGCACGGCTTTTCCCTCGCCACCCACTTGTTTCATCCCAAAAAACCGGCTCACTCCGTTGAAATAGGAAAAGGGGAAGCGGTATTTAAAGGGAAGATAACGCAGAGAAGTTTCCTGATCTGTGTCCAGTTCCAGATCCAGGGCTGGATTAACCAGACAGGCCAGGGCGCAGGCGTCATTCTGCTGCTCCAGATTCATGGTGCTGCTGTCAATGACATGGGCATCGGGACTGATGGCCAAAGGGCTGGTGGCTCTTTCGCTGTCTTTCAGATCCCTTTCTGCCAGATCGCGGGTCAGTTCTTCGCGGCTGACTTCATGGCCCCGTTGTTGATTTTGTTTGAAGCGACGATCCACTCTGGCTTCCAGAGAGGCATGCAGAAAGACTTTGGATGTGGCCAGGGGGAAAACAACGCTGCCAATATCCCGGCCTTCCATGACCACGCCACCCCGCCGTCCCAGAATTTGCTGATGCCGCACCATGATGCTGCGCACCCCGGGGTGAGAGGCCACCAAAGAGACCATGGCATCAACTTCCGGTGCTCTGATGGCTTCCGAGATGTTTTTATCATCCCAGAAGACTGAAATTTCTCCCCGCCCGGTTTTGAGCTCCAGGGTGGAGTTGGTGGCCAGGTCCACCAGCATTTTTTCGTTGGAGCAATCGATCCCGGTTTGCAGGGCTGCAAAAGTAAGGGCCCGGTACATGGCTCCGGTGTCGATATAGAGCAGATTAAACCGTTGAGCCAGGGCCTTGGCCGTGGTGCTTTTCCCGGAGCCGGCAGGGCCATCAATGGCAATGACGGCATCCTCTA
>JAOZJV010000657.1 GCA_029935695.1 Candidatus Krumholzibacteriia bacterium
GAGTATACAAACTCTCCATCTACCTTCACAGAAAACCCACGAGGTTGTATTTTACCCTACATTCCGCACTTTCTCGAGGGTGTTTTCTGAATTAGAATCCTTCAGAACTTCTTCAATTACAGCGTCTTGTCTACTTGTAACTTATTGCTCTCTCCTCTGCAAGCGCCATCAGAATTTGCTTTTCCTCAAAATCAATGGCGCGTAACTGCTTCAGGGCCTCCCGAAATTTTCTGTAACGCTCACCTGCTTTGAGCATCCGGGGTTCATCTTCTCGGCGAACCAGTTTGCATCTTCTGCGTTGCTGCTTCTTGTCCTGGAAAAGAAAGAGCGTTTGTGGATGACCTGGGCCATTGGCGCAATGGCAGCGAGGGCTCCCGCACTTCCGCTTGACGATGGAAACTGTCCCAACGGCCAGCTCTTCCTCCTTTTTTAAGTGACGAACCAGCCGGCGCCGTTCTTTGTGAAGACGGTTGAGTTCGTTCATCAAATTTGTTCTTGACTTGCTCATGAAATCTAGTATACGATGCCCGGGTTATGTATACAAGACAAATCGGCAAAGCACAAAGAGTTGTTACTGAACAAGGGCCAGCGGTCCACCGTGTGCACCTTATTGGCCCTCACCCGATCCTTAATCACTTTTTAGCCAGATTGAATTTTCAGCCGTTGGTCCGTTCCTGCCTGGGGACCAAAAACAAAAGCATCCTCGACCATGCCCAGATGCTTTCTGTTTTTGTTCAAAATATTATTCTATCACCCGCTCCCTTGTATCGTATTGCTGAGTGGGCCAACCCCATTGATCCACCGGCA
Source organism: Candidatus Krumholzibacteriia bacterium (assembly GCA_029935695.1). GTDB lineage: Bacteria > Krumholzibacteriota > Krumholzibacteriia > LZORAL124-64-63 > LZORAL124-64-63 > LZORAL124-64-63. Next base: position 808 of record JAOZJV010000657.1, read on the forward strand.
TTGGGGCTTTCGGCCAGGGAAAAGGGTTCTCTGAATGATGATCGGGTAGCTCGCAGCCTTGAAGCGTTGTCCAGTACACGGGCCGGCACCCTCTTCTTTCAGCTGGCCCTGCAAACCATCAAGCAATTTAAGCTCGACACTCAGCATATCCATCACGACACAACGTCCTTGACGTTCAGTGGTGTTTACAAAAAATCCAAGAGCTCACCCAGGATTACCTGGGGGCACAACAAAGATCACCGGCCCGATTTGAAGCAGTTGGTTTTTGGTCTCAACGTAACTTCAGACGGGGCTGTTCCAATCTCTCATGACATTTACAGCGGCAACCGAACAGACGATACAATCCACTGTGGCAACATCGACAAGTTGCGGCAGATTTTGCACCGGTCTGACTTCATCTATGTAGCGGACAGTAAATTGGCCACCAGGAAAAATCTGGCTTACGTAGCTGAATATGGAGGGCGTTTTGTTACCCTTCTTCCTCGAACACGCAAAGAGGACAAAGGGTTCCGCAAAGCGCTACGTCGGGGAGAGTCGGTCCGTTGGCGAAAAATATTGGAGATCGAAGATCCTCGGTCCAAGCATGGCCCACCTGTGGTATATTCTTCCACTGCTGATGGCCCAAACAATAGTATTGAAGGCTACCGGATTATCTGGATAAAAAGTTCTCAAAAAGCCCAGCTTGATGCTTTATCCAGGGAAATTTCCATGGATAAAGCCGAGGCTGAGTTGTTCGACTTCAACACCAGGTTGGGACTGCGCAAAGTTCGGTCATACTCAGCAATCCAGAAGAAGGTCAAGGGAATCATTGCCGAGCACAAATGCCAGCGGTTCCTGGAAGTTCGAATAGCTTCCCAAACGAATACCCAGTTCAAATATCTACGCCGAGGCAGGCCGCAGCCGGGGGATCCCATGAAAAAGATTTCCACCAAGGTCTACCATCTGGTTGTTGCCAGAAAGAAAAAGGAACTCAAGGTTGAGGCGCGGACCGATGGAATTTTTCCCCTGGTGACCAACTTGGATCCTCAAAAAGCAACCAAGAAGAAAGTTTTGCAGATTTACAAATACCAGCCCTATGTTGAAAAGCGCCACGCCCTGTTCAAAAGTGAGTTGGAAGTTGCTCCGGTCTACGTTAAAAAGCCAAACCGTGTCGTGGGTTTGATCCACGCTGTTTATCTGGGGATGGTCGTCGACGCCTTGATCGAACGAACTGTCCGATTGAATATGGACCGCAGTGGCATCGAATCAATACCAATCCTGCCTGAAGGCAGAGAAACCAAAACCCCAACCACAGCTCGGATCCTGGAAATGTTCAGTGATATTTGCTGGTATGAGTTCGAGCGGGGAGAAGAAATTGTGACGTTTCCAATGGAGTTGTCGGCTGTCCAGAGCCAGTTGCTCAAGCTTTTGGAAATGGACTCATCGGCCTACAGCTGATACCATCCAGTAGACGGGTGGAAAAATAAATTATACCTCCAAAAAAAGTGCGGAATGTAGGTTAAACATATCTTCAATAATACCAATTCGGACAGATGGGCTTCCAGTCGAGAAAAGCCATGCTTGAG
>JAOZJV010000658.1 GCA_029935695.1 Candidatus Krumholzibacteriia bacterium
GCTGGGAATTCATAAAATACATCCTTAAATATGAGGTAATCAGGAGGTATAAGACACGATACACGAAAACTTAGCGAAACGCAAGCTAAAAGATTATAAAAAAAGGCCTTACAAGCTTATTTTTGTCCGAAATTCACTCCAAATACCATTTTCCAGAAAAAAACACCAGCAGGAGCCAGACAATCAGCCTGATCCATCCTGCTGGTGAATTTATCCTGAGAACTTACTTCTCTTCCTTAATCGGATGAGCCTGCACCCACCGATCATAAATCACCAAAGAAACAGCCGTGGAAGCCGCCAGAATCGCAAACACAATCCACATCACATCCGGCTTATCAATTCCCCCACGTTCAACCGGACCGAAGTGCTGATACATAACTCCGGACAACAACCCACCAAACAAATGCCCCAAAGCCGTGCACCAGTAGAAATACCCCATGTACATGCCGACTTTTCCAGGAGGAGCAATCCGGCCAGCATATTCCTTACTCTTCGGTGATGCCATCATCTCACCCACGGAGAAGACCAGGATAGCCGCCACGATGATCCAGCCACTCTGCCCCAACATGAAGACCAGGAAACTGATCACAGTCACCACCACACCGTTGATAATAGTGTTCAGAGGTTTCACGTTACGAATCAAGTAGGAAATACCAATCTGGCCGAGGATGATGCCGAAGGCGTTCAGGTTGATAAGATGCTCAGGTTTAACCTGTCCGTTTTCCAGGAAAGCCTGCCCCCAGTTACCAGTGGAAATGCCCATGCTTTCAAAGAAGCCGGTGATACTGCCAGCGATGGGAGTCATTGACCGAATCAAATCCGAAGTATCGCCATAGTCGCGGATGTATTCGGGAAGAGTGAGGAAAATCTGATTGAAACTGGTCCAGAAACCAGCCATCAGCAGCAGGAAGACCATGTAGCGGCCCTCACCCACTTGCATGGGTTGGGTCAGCCAAAAACCTTCACCGGCACGTTTGCCCTGGGCCCTGAACAGGAAATCCAGAGCAATATTGAAGACGATCCAGGCCAAAGAAATAGGACCGATAAGTTTGAAATCCCACCACTTGGAGCCCATCACCAGAACAACCAGAACCCCAACGACCATCAGGAAGGTGCGACCATTACCCACCACTTCGACCATGCCGCCGAACACTTCGTTCAGACTCTTTTTATTGGCTTTCTCTTTCTCGCTGCGCGGATCCTGGTAGAAGACAATACATGTCAGAGCCAACAGACCAATCCATGCCGACGATGCCCAGAACACATAAGTCCAGCTCCAGCCCCGCACAATACCGGCAATGATGGGACCAAGAAATCCACCTATATTGACCATCATATAGAAAATTCCAAATCCCATGGACCCGGTTTTTTCATTGGTGGTCAATGCCACGGTGGAAATCACCACGGGTTTGAACATGCTGTGCCCCACCGCGACCAGGAAATACACAGCAAAAAATCCCCAAAATGACGTGGGAAACTGCAGCAGAAGATAAGCAGGCCCCATGACCACCGTAGAAGCCAGGAACATTGTTTTGTAGCCGTACCGGTCAGCCAAAGCACCAAAAACAGCTGGAAAAAGATAGAGGAAAAAAGTCACCACACCCTGAATGACGCCCCGGTCGGCGCTGGTGAAGCCCAGACCACCATCGGCAATGGCGCCGGTCAGGTACAAACTGGAAACGGCATAAAACCCGTACCACCCCATGCGCTCGAAAATTTCCATGACATTGGCGGTCCAGAAAGCCGCCGGAAACAGGCGGAATCCTTTAGCTTCGCCGACTGATGAGGTGTTGGACATTTGCTTCCCTTTGTTGGGCCAGGTTGGCCTAAAAAAACCCCATCCCCTGAAAAGGAGACAGGTCATATCTAAGTGAAAGAAAAATAGCCGATGCTGAGGCTGGGGTCAACAAGCGGGCACTCGAAACAATGGACTTGCGGCCCACCCCCAACAAATGCCATCATACCTCTAAATCACCAAACTCCGGAGTCGTTGATGTTCCACACCTTCATACAGAAGCTTTTAAACCTTGGCATCCTCACCCTGATCATGGCGGGCCCCTCCCTGGCTCATGCCGATGAAGTCCGGGTCGCAGTGGCTGCTAATTTTGCCAATTGCCTCAAAGAGTTGGCCCCTTTGTTTGAGGAAACCACCGGGCACCAGGTTGCGATCATCGTGGGCAGCACCGGTCGTCACCACGCTCAGATCACTGCCGGTGCTCCTTTCGATGTTTTCCTGGCTGCGGATCAACACCACCCTCAACTCCTGGTTGGCAATGGCCTGGCCGTGGCATCATCTGCTTTCACCTACGGGCAAGGGCTGTTGGTTCTCTGGCTGGCCGAAACCACCGGGGCCGACACTCACGAATA
>JAOZJV010000122.1 GCA_029935695.1 Candidatus Krumholzibacteriia bacterium
AGATGATGATTATGGTTGCTCGATGGAAAATTTTAAAAATGGCGGTAAAAAACTGTAGGGAAGGCTGTTTAAATTAATTGGTGGTGGATTACGGCCGCACCAGCACCTTGCACATTCTGACAGGATGGTCTATGGTGCCTTGGTTCTATAAATTTGTCGTTTTCAACTGAATTAAATGTGGTTTCCACAAGGAGATTGGGATGAATTCCAGCCCAGCAGTAAAACAGTTTCCAACCCTGGCCCTGACGGTGATTTGCCTGGTACTGGCCACCGCGTCCAGCTCACTGGCCGGTGATCTGGACCAGGTTCTCCTGGCCGGCGCCGACCGTGTGGAGCTGGCCCAGGCCTCCCAGCAAAAAATCGATGACGTTGTGAGCCAGACTAACGGTCTCGAGTCCGAATACAAGCAAGTCATGAAACAGATTGACGGGCTCACGGTCTACAACGACTACATTCAGCGGCAAATCACCAGCCAGGAAAAGGAATTGGCCCAACTGCGAGTTTCCCTGGATCAGGTGGGCATTGTCGAACGACAGATCATGCCCCTGATGATCCGCATGCTCGACGGGCTGGAGCAATTCATCAAACTGGACCAGCCCTTTCTGCTGGAAGAGCGACTGGGCCGGGTCAACCGTTTGCGCGGTCTCATGGAACGGGCCGACATCACTTTGGCCGAGAAGTTCCGGCGCCTGACCGAGGCCTTCCAAATTGAGAACGATTTTGGCCGGACCATCGAAATCTACAAAGACGCCCTGGTCCTCGATGGCGCCAACCTGGAAGTGAACATCCTGAGACTGGGCCGGGTGGGGCTTTATTACCAGACCAACGACGCCAGTTCCACCGGCCGCTGGGACAGCACCAGCAACGGCTGGGCTGCCATGACCGACTCCAAGGCCCGCAACCAGGTCAGACAGGGCATCCGCATTGCCCGCAAGCTGGTGGCACCGGACCTGCTCCTGCTTGAAGTTCCGGCTCCGGAGGTGGCAAAATGATGAAGCGCTTCCTCTTTACTCTGCTCATGGTTTTGCTGGTCTTGCCTGCACTGAGCCAGGAACAATCTCCTGCCGAAAATCTCGATGAATTGTTGAAAATGGTGGAAGACGGACGCACCACCGATCAGAATTTGCACCGTCAGCGCGAAGCTGAATTCCGGGCTGCCCGGGACCAGCAAAAGCAAATGCTGGCCGACGCCAAACGCCAACTGCGCGAGGCTGAAAAAAACAGTGAAAAGATGGAGACCACCTACAACTCCAACGATCTGCTCATTGTGGATGTCACCGAACAGCTGGACCGGCGTCTGGGCTCCATGAAAGAATTGTTCGGCGTGCTCCAACAGGTCACCGGAGACACCAAAGGCATGCTGGACAACTCCCTGACCAGCGCTCAGTTTCCCCGTCGGGGCGACTTCCTGCTGGAACTCAACGGCAAGCTGGCTTCCAACTCGGCCCTGCCCACCATTGAAGAAATCGAGAAACTCTGGTTCCTGCTCCAGCAGGAAATGACCGAAACCGGCAAGGTCGTCAAATTCCCTGCCAAGATCATCGCCGCCGATGGCAAAGAAGTCCTTGAAGACGTGGTCAGAGTGGGCGGATTCAACATCGTCTCCGCAGCCGGTTATCTGCAATTCACTCCCGAGACCGGGAACCTGTCCGAATTGGGTCGCCAGCCCCAGGGCCGCTTCACCAACACCGCCGCAGCTTTGCTGAACGCAAAATCAGGCAGCGTGGTTTTTGGTGTGGATCCCACCCGCGGCCAAATCCTGGCCACCTATCTGGACCGTCCCAGCCTGGGCGAACGTGTGGCCCAGGGCGGGTTGGTTGGCTATGTGATCATCGGCCTGGGTATCATCGGATTGTTGCTGTCTCTGGAACGGCTGATCAGCCTCAGCATCATCAGCAGCAAAGTCTCCTCCCAGCTCAAAAACGATACCCCCAACTCGAACAATCCGCTGGGTCGTGTTTTGCTCGTGGCTGAAGAGCAGGACACCAGCGACATCGAAACCCTGGAGCTCAAACTGGGCGAGGCCATGTTCCGGGAAATTCCCAAGCTCACCCGGTCGCTGATGTTCATCAAAATCATCAGTGTGGTGGCTCCGCTGCTGGGGCTGCTGGGAACCGTCACTGGTATGATCGTCACCTTCCAGGCCATCACCCTGTTCGGCACCGGTGATCCCAAACTCATGGCCGGCGGTATTTCCCAGGCACTGGTCACCACCGTGCTGGGGCTGACGGTGGCTATCCCCGTGGTGCTGCTGCACACTCTGGTTGCAGGGCGCAGCAAAGGAATTCTGCATGTGTTGCAAGAGCAGAGTGCAGGCATCGTGGCCACGCGCTCGGGTCAGGGGAGTTAAGCAATGCAAGGGCTTTTTGACGCCTACATTGCCATACGAGATTTCATGGAGCTGGGTGGCCCCGTGCTCAATGTCATTGCCCTGATCATCTTCTGGATGTGGATTCTAATCTTTGAGCGCATCATCTTTTTCCGCACGCAACTGCGGAAGCTGGTGGCATCTGAAAGTCTGGTCTGGCAGAAGCGCACTGAGCGTAAATCCTGGCACGCAAGACAGGTGCGCGCGGCCATGGTCTCGCGCCTGACGGTCTCGGCCAATGGATCCATCCCCATGATCAAGACCCTGGTGGCTCTGTGCCCCCTGCTGGGACTGGTGGGCACCGTCACTGGAATGATTGATGTTTTCGATGTGCTGTCATTCTCAGGCACAGGCAATGCCCGATCCATGGCCGCCGGAGTTTCCAAAGCAACCATCCCCACGATGGCCGGCATGGTGGGAGCCCTGTCGGGAGTGTTCGCCGCAGCGCTGCTGTCGAGAACCGCCGACCGCGCCATTAAAAAACTGGACGATATTTTCATCACCGACTGATGAGGAAAGCTTATGCGAAATAGATTCATGGCCATACAGCAGGAAGAGGAAGAGGCGGAAATCAACATCACTCCCATGTTGGATGTGGTGTTCATTATGCTGATCTTTTTCATCGTCACCGCTTCCTTTGTGAAGGAATCGGGCATCGATGTGAACAAGCCCCAGGGCCAGACCGCCCAGGCCAAGGAAAAGGCCAACATCCTCATTGCCATTGATGCCGAGGGGTCCATTTGGATTGACCGGCGCATTGTGGATCCCAGGGCGGTGCGGGCCAACATTGAACGTCTTCATGCTGAAAATCCCCAGGGCACCGTGGTCATCCAGGCCGACGAAGATTCCCGCACCGGAATTCTGGTCCAGGTGATGGACGCAGCCCGTATGGCCGGTGTGTATGACGTGGCTATTGCCGCGGATCCGGGTGGATCGTGAGGGAAATGAGATGGTAGTACGATACGCAACAGCCATTGCTCTGGGCTTTGTGGCCACTCTCGTGGTGTTGTTCACCATGCAGATCCTTATTGCCCAGCCCCAGTCCAAGCTGGACGAATCCGGCACTCGTCACTTTGTGGACTTTGTCAGGGTTCAGCGTCAGGAAACACTGCAGCGCAAGGAACGGCGCCGGGAAAAACCGGTGACTCCGGACAGCCCTCCCCCCCAGGCCATCCAACCCCGCATGGATGCCATGGATGAAGCCCAGGTGGCCGTGGCCGTGCCCACCGCACCCATGGATATCGGTGTGGAAATGTCGGTTCAGGGTTTGGGCCTGGTGGCCAGCGACGGTGAGTATCTGCCCATCGTCAAGATTGCACCCCTTTATCCATCCTCCGCCCAGTCCCGGGGCATTGAAGGCTACTGCATTGTTGAATACACGGTGACCACCGCCGGCACCACCAGGGATCACAAAGTTGTTGAAGCGGAGCCATCGGGCATCTTCAACAAGGTCTCCATCAATGCTTCTAAAAAATTCAAATACCGTCCCCGGGTCGTCAACGGCGAAGCCATCGAAGTGCACGGGGTGCGCAATCTATTCCGCTACGAACTGGAGCGCTGATTGAGTATGCGATTTAACCATAGAACAGTGCTGGCAGCCCTTGTGGCAGTGCTCTGTTTCCAGCTGGCCGGCAGTGGTCTGGAAGCTTTCGCTGCCGAGGCTTCTCGTCAAAGCAAAGCCATGCGTGAAAAAGTCTATGAAAGGCTGAGCCGCGCGCAGGAAGCCACGGAGACCGAAGATTGGCAAGAGGCTTTCGACCAGTTGGATCGCCTGAAAAAGATGAAGGACCTGGCCCCCCACGAAAAAGCCCAGATGTACACCGCTTACGGGTACACCTATTTCGCCCAGGAACACTATGTTGAAAGTGTGGCGGCTTATGAAAAAGTGCTCCAACAGGAAGACCTGGCCGAGCCCCTGCGCCTGAGCACTCTGTACACTTTGGGCCAGTTGAACTTTCACCTGGAAAATTATGCCGCTGCCGCCGGCAATCTGGAAAGCTGGCTGGTGGTCGCTACCAACCCAGGGCCCGAACCCTACATTCTGCTGGGGCAGGCCTACTATCAGCTGGAACGCCTGGATGAGGCCGCGGCGCCTGTCAAACGCGCCATTGCAGTGGCGCAGCAACGCAACAAGAAGGTCAAAGAAAACTGGTACGCCCTGCTGCGGGTGATCTATTTTGAAACTCAGGATTACGAAAACCTTCTGGATGTCCTGGAAATTCTGGTGCTGCAATACCCATCCAAGGAATATTGGATTCATCTGTCGGCTGCCTTCGGAGAGATGGGCGACACCGGACGACAACTGGCCGCCTACGAAATGGCCCACTCCCTGGGCTATCTGAAGTCCAGTTCAGAAATCGTGGTTCTTTGCCAGTTGTTGCTGCAGGCTGAAGTGCCCTACCGGGCCGGAGTTTTGCTCAAGGAAGGGCTTGCCAGTGGCGCCATCGACAGCTCTGCCAGCAATTGGCGTCTGCTTTCCCAGGCCTGGATCCTGGCCCAGGAAAATGACGAGGCCATTGAAAGTCTGGGCATGGCCGCCAAACTCTCCGACGATGGAGAGCTTTATGCGCGCATTGCCCAAACCTACGCCAACATGAATCAGTGGGAATTATCAGTGGAAGCAGCCCAGACCGCCTTGAATAAAGGCGTGAAAAGTCCTCAGGACCTGCAACTGCTGCAGGGCATGTCCTACTTTGAATTGAGTCGCTTCAAGGAATCGAAAGCTGCTTTTGCCCAGGCTCAGAAATCAGATAAAGGCCAAGCGACGGCTTCCCGTTGGTTGGCTTACGTTGAGCGCGAAGAGAAGCGGATCAAGGAACTCGGGATCAAACCCTAGGCAGATCTTCCAGAACAGAAAAAGGCCCGCGATTCATAACGAATCGCGGGCCTTTTTTGTAGCGGCTTCTGAATTAGAAGCTGCGCCGGATTTCCATACCGAAAGTCCGGGGCTCGTTCACATAACCGGTCAGGTTGTTAAAGTCGATACCACCAGTAAGAGAAAGGTTGTCGGTGATGTTACGACCGAAAGCCGCAAATTCCCAAACCCGATCGTAAGTGGTGTAACCAACCCGAAGACCGCCCTCGATCAGACCGTCTTGCATAAACTCGGCCGACTCATACAGGAAGAAGCTGACTTCACTGCGGTAGGCCCAGTCGGTGAACAGGAAGAGTTCACCGCTGTTACCAGCTGGCATGGAAGCGCGCAGGGTGGCGTTGAAGATCCACTCCGGAGCGTTGGGCAAGCTGTTGCCATCGATGGAAACGAGGGAAGGATCGCCTTCTTTTTCCGGGTCCAGAACAGTCAGACCAGCGGCTCCACCAGGAGCCACATAAAGGTTGGGATCCTTAATCTCGGTTTTGTTATAGCTGGCACCAAAGGTCATGTAGATCTGGCTCGAAGGCAACCATTCCACTTCAGCCTCGAAACCCGCTCCGTCAGTTTGCTCAGCATTCATCAGCCTGGTGAAGTTGGTCTCGCCACCAACGGCCGTGAGTTGCTGGTCTTCCATGGTAAAGTAGAAGAAACTTACATTTGCCCGGGCTTTCCGGCCAAGATTGGTTTTGGTCCCGATCTCATAACTGAGAATTTTCTCGGTTTCGCCCACAGTCACTTCATCACCGAAAAGGACCCGGCCCTGGAAACTGGGAGCACGGAAACCCTGGGACACCCGTCCGTAAAGATTCATGTCCGGGCTCATGGAGTACAAACCATTGACATCCCAGCTCACAAAATCGGAATCACGGCTCATATTGATGGGAGCTAAAGCTCCGCCGCCAATGGGAGACATGGTGCGTTCAGCCATGAAATCCTTGGTTTCGTCGGAATAGCGCAAACCACCGGAAGCCTTGAATTCTTCAGAAAACCGGTATTCAAGGGTTCCAAATGCAGCCCAGGCACTGGTTTTTTGAGTTTGATGCGCATAACCGTTTTGGGGACGACCCTCGGTCAGGGTGTCGTAGTTGAAAGAATCAATTTCCAGGTCTTCATCGAAGAAGAATAAGCCGGTCTGGAAGTTCAAAGGACCATCGTAATTACTGGCCAGACGGAGTTCCTCGGTGATCTGGGTCAACGCGGGAATGCCGTCAGCAGATTCCGAAGGGAAAGGAATGATGCCGGGGCCGGAAACGTCAGGGTTGCCGGGATCGAAGAAATCGGCGCCCCAACCACCATCAATATCGCCACGACTGTAAATCTCACCAGACTCATAGCCGGTGATTGAGGTCAGGGTCAGATCACCCATATCGTAATCCATGGTCAAAACGCCACCCATCTCGGTGACGGTTTGTTCGTTGGCGCCATCAACGGCAATTTCGTCACGGTTGAAACCGTCGCGAATTTCATTGCTGCCGGACTCTACAATGTTGGCCTGGAACAGGCGGGCGGTGCCGTCCAGATCGCGCATGTGCAGATTCAGATTGGCGCTGAAATTTTCACTGGGCGTCAGCAGTAATTGCAGGCGGCCGGCAAAATCAGTGTAACCGCCAAGGGCATCTTCTTCATTGGTGTAGGTGTTATCCACGTAATCGCTGCGGCCCTGGTACAGGAACGAAGCCCGTGTGGCCAGCAGACCGTCGGAGATGGAACCACCCACGGCGCCTTCAAACTGCATCGTGTTATAAACGCCATAGGAGAAGCGTCCATAACCCTCAGTGTCGAAAGTTGGTTTGCGGGATTCAAACTTCACGATACCGGCGGGAGTATTGCGACCGAACAAGGTTCCCTGAGGTCCACGCAGAACTTCCACTCGCTCCATATCGAAAATGGGATAGCCCTTCAAAATGGGATTTTCCAGCACCACACCGTCGTAAACCAGGGATACTGGCTGGGAGGCGTTCAGGTCAAAGTCGGTATTTCCCAACCCGCGGATGTAAAAGCGCGGCAGGGTCCGCCCAAAGGAGGATTCCACATGAAGACTGGGCACCCGGGAGGACAGCAAACGGATATCCTGCCCACCAGAGGTGATAATATCCAGTTTTTCATCACTGAGAGTGGCCACAGAAACGGGAACATCCCGCAGATCCTGCTCTTTTTTCTGGGCGGTGACAACAACCTCTTCCAGGCCTTCTTCAGCGACGGGAGCAACCTCCTGAGCTAAAGAGACACCTGCCAACGAAAGTGAAAAAGTGAGAATGGCAGCCAAGCCAAGCCATTTTTTGAGGTCAACCATGCTAGTCCTCCTGCAGTTAGTACAACTTCGTCCTTCCGCCGCGGTACCGGTCAATCAACACCGTGGACCCAAAGGACCCTTTGGATGGGGTTAAAGTTCAAAAACATCCAAGAGCAGGATCCTATCAGTCTTTTAACTCCTTGTCTCCCTTGAATGATAATTTTTTAGCCGGTTAAAATGAGAGACACTTCCTTTGAATTTATCCCGAGTTTTTGGTAAGTTCGTTGCACCAAAACAGGCAATTCTCGGCCCCAGGAAAACTGAAACGTGGAAATATGGAAACCACCATGGAAAATAATTCCCCCAAGCGCCCTTCCTTTGAAGAAGTTTATATGAATTTTGCCCAACTGATTTCCGGGCGCGCCACCTGCAAGCGGTTGCAAGTGGGCACCGTCATCACCACCACTGATTTTCGCAAGGTGCTGGCTGTGGGCTACAATGGCAACGCCTCCGGGCTGCCCAACACCTGCGACCGGGATGAACAGGGCAATTGCGGTTGTCTGCATTCGGAGGAAAACGCCGCCATTAATTGCGACGCGCCCCGGCAAACCGAGAAGTACGTTTTCGTCACACACATGCCCTGCCCCGCCTGCGCCAAACGCTTGATCAACCTGGGGCATGTCAAACGCGTCATTTACCAGAATTCGTACCGCAGCCAGGAAGCGTTGGACCTGCTGCAGGCTGTGGGTATTGAGGTTCAGCAATATCAGAAAAAGTGAATCCGGGATGCCACAACCACACCTCTGCCTGGTCAATTCTCTGCGCACCTGGGGCGGCGCCGAAGTTTGGTTTATGGAAACAGCCATGGCTTTGCGTCAACGCGGACACCGTGTCAGTGTGGTGGCGCAACCCGATTCCGAATTGCTGAAAAGATGCAGGCACGAGCACCTCGAAACATTCGAGTTGGCCATCCGTTTCGATGCAGCACCCTGGACCCTGGCCAAACTCACCCACTATTTCCGGGCACAAAAAGTGACGGCCATCCTCACCAACCTGACCAAGGATCTCAAAGCTGCCGCCGTGTCTGGACGCCTGGCCGGAGTGCATATCATTCTCGGCAGCCGGGAGAGTGATTTTCCCCTCAA
>JAOZJV010000659.1:0-1177 GCA_029935695.1 Candidatus Krumholzibacteriia bacterium
CTGCGTCGGCCAGGGCACCGGATTCTGTCCTGCCCCGCCCGGTGACCAGAAGATTGGTTTCTCCCGAGACATGATCATGAACCAGAACTTCATCGGTGATCATGAAAGCCAGATCCGGCAGGTCCAAATCATCCAACCCCTGGTCGGGCAGATCTTCCACCGCGTGGCCTGTTTCATACCCGATATAACCAACCAGGCCGCCGCTGAAAGCAGCATCTGGGGTGGTTTCTTCAATTTTTCCATATTCATCCTGCAAATGTCGCAGGGCATCAAAAGGATCACCGTGCTGGCACTGGGATGACAAAGCTTCTGCGGGGATGAAATCTCCCTGGGCTGTGCGCCAGCGCAGGATGTTGATCTGGAAGTCCCGGCTGGTGGATTCGGAGATTCGTTTGGCCTGCAACATGGCAGTGGGCCGGCCACCAAGGAAAGAAAACCGCCCCAGTTTTTCAGGATCCATGCCGCTGTCCAGAAGAAAGCCACATGCCTCTTCAGAGAACAGTTCAGCCAGCAACCAGAAAGGCCGGGTCAGTTGAATGGGTGTTTTTTGAATTAACAATTTCATGGAAGGCCGATGGTTCAGTAGCCAGAAACAATTTCCGCGGCACAAGGACCATAGCAGGTCAGTGCGGAAAAATCATGGGAATTGTTCCGGCGTCAGACACCGGAAGCCAAGATATTTGACCAGTTTAGAGTTTTGCAGGTGGAAACGACAGCTTTGCCTCTTGAATCTGACACCTGAATGGATAATCTTTAACAGGGGGGGCCGTAATTTCGGCCCTTTTTGCACCACGGCACCCACGCTGGCGCCACCCTGAAGGTAAGAGAAAACGACTTGAGAATGTGGAAGTACAACACCCTGACCGTCCTGTTTCTGGTGGCCATGTTCATGACCGTTTGCAGTCCTCTTGTGTGGGCTGATTCTTTCCCCTGCAGTCAACCTCCCGCCGAGACTGACATGTTCACCAGTGTGGGATTGTTGGGCCTGGGCATTACCAACCTGGGCTATATCGGAAACTCTTTCAGCAGCCGCCTTCCTTCGGGTGAATATATCCTGAACAGCAACACGGAACATGTTTACAGCGGCGGCATCTGGGTGGGTGCTGTCATGGCCGATGGCCAGGTCCGGGTCTCCACTGGCAGTCAGGACGCCAACGGTGTGGGCCAAGGCAACGAA
>JAOZJV010000659.1:1187-2361 GCA_029935695.1 Candidatus Krumholzibacteriia bacterium
GAGAATTTGACCTCATTGGTTTCTGCCAGGAGGACTCTGTCAAGGTGATGTCCAACCTGCTGAACGCCCTGAACTGGGACCTTGCCGCTTTGGCTCCCCAGCACATCGAATGCAACTTCAACGACTATGCCAACCCCGAGGGCGGCGGGCACGTACCCCTGGGCATCAAAATCAACATGCGGGTATTGGCCTGGAGCACTCCCTACGCCGATGATTTTGTCATTCTGAATTACCGGATCATCAACATCAGTTCCTGGGAATTGCGTGATCTTTATCTTGGCCTGTGGATGGACACCACCGTCGGTAATACGGACCAGACCGACCCTTATGATGGCAGTGCTGCCGTTCCCTGGAATTATTACGATGATTTCAATGGTGCCTGGGGAGCTGAGGGTTTTGTGGATCCGGCCTACACAATTGGCAATGACTCCAACATCTGGATGGCCTACGAGCGGGATGATGACGGGGAAGAAGGTCTGGCCACCACCTGGATTGGCTACCGTCTGCTGGGCACCAGTGAAGAGGCCCAGCCCCTGCCCGGGCAATCGCCTGTCTCTTACAATCAGTGGGGCTTCAGGCATGTGCCCCAGGCCGATGATGTGTATCTTGATCCCGATGAACCCACCGTGGAATTGCCTGGCAAATACCAGTTCATGAGCAACCGCCACTTTGATGTGGGCGAAACCCAGGAAGCCAACTTTGCCATTGCCTCGAACTGGGTGAGCCTTCTGTCCACCGGGCCTTTTCCATTGCTTGCGCCCAATGACACCATCAGCATCTCTTTTGCTGTGGTGGCCGGGGCCGATTCTTTGAGCCTGCTGTCCAACAGTAAAGTGGCGCAGTTTGCTTTCGACGATGATTTTCATATTCCTGGCGGTCCGCCTTCGCCCATTCTGGAATTCGGTTTTGAAGAAAATTCCGTTATTTTGTCCTGGACTCCGGGTGTCAGTTTTGATGAATACGGCAATGCTCTGCCGCCTGACAGCCCTCTGCGATCTCCCGAACATCACATCAGCAACGCTACGGGCCAGGAAGATTTTCAGGGTTACCGTATTTTCCGCTACCAGGGAGAAAAAATTTCTGACGATCCTTACGAGATCTCTGAAATGGTTGCCCAGTTTGATATCGTTGACGGCCAGGGGTTCGACACTGGATTGCCTCCCCTGAATGAGGA
>JAOZJV010000123.1 GCA_029935695.1 Candidatus Krumholzibacteriia bacterium
ACCGGCTTTTACACCCTTTTCCGCTTCAATGCCCCCCGATGGTGCCACGCATGTTTCCGTAACCGAGGCTGAAGTATCCGCTCAAAAATTCATCGTAAGTAGTAGCAATATTCTGGTAATCCGGCATGCGGTCCATGCCCGTGTACCCTGAGAGTCCGGCATGGTAGCGCACCGAACTCGATTGCTTATCCATCAAATAACCTTCGTAGCCCAATCCCAGAGAATAGCCCTTGCGGCTGACCATGGTGGGCCCGAAGAAGTCATAAAAATCGGCCTTGTTCCAGTCGCCCCTGACAGTCCAGGGATAGTGGCGGTATTTGAATCTGGCGTGGGGCCGTTCCTTCTTGGCCAGACTGCTGTTGGGTGTGTAGCTGAAGGCCATGTCCAGGGAATGAAGTCCCAGAGGATCCATGAAATCAAGTCGTAAACCGTAGGCGGGATAGTCCTTGTACCCCTCGGCGATGGGATAAACAGAGTCGAGCAACAGCCCCCGCAATCCCTTGTATTCCCCTTTTTCCAGATGCAAATCATCCAGATCCACAGTCATCGGTGAGTCCAGGACCCACTCTCGCACCACCGGATGCTCCACCGAAATGGCATGGCCCAGGAAGCGCACGGCGTCGATATCTTCCAATGTGGCATCGGCAATCATGACGGGCACCAGGCCCTGCCCCGTGAACTCGAAGACAGCCAGGCTGTCGGATGAAACTGACACGGGCCGGAAGTAGCCCGTCTCACTGTTGGTCACCGCCTCCATGGTTTTTGAAACCGTGTCGAAGCGGAAGATATTGGAAGCACCGGTCAGGTAGATGGATCCGTAGAGGTAGCGACTGTCGGGCGAGAAAACAAAATTGGCAGGAGTGGCTCCTCGTGATTCCCAAAGCAGATCATAGGATGGATCCCCCTGCATCAGAGACGCCACCTCAAAACGCACCAGACGGGACTGGCCGCTCACATCAACGATGGTTCCGGAAAGCCACTTGCCATCAGGAGAAATATCGATGTCGAAAAAGTCGCGTTTGAAATTGAAACAGACAATTTCCTGCCACTGGTCGTATGGCGGTTGAAAACGCACCACGCGCACGAGCCCACCGTGGTGCTGTATGCCCCACAAGGAGTGGTCAGTAGCGTTATAAGCCAGATCGCCCGTGCGGGTTGGTTTGCAAAGCAGTTCGGTGTGGCCCGTGGCTACATCGACCCGGTTAAGATTGCGCCAGCCACGGCCGTTGTTCGAAGAGTAGAACAGCGTACCGGAAGAGTCGTCATAAGCCAGACTTGTCACGTAATAGAGGGCCGGTGAGGCAAGCTCACAGATTTTTCTCCGCTTGCCGGTATCGACATCAATGGCTGCAATGTGGGCAAACTCTCCGGGGAAACGCACGGCCACAAATAACTGCCGGCTGTCGGCATCAAAATAGGACCGGCTGCATGAGCCCAGTGCATGATCGGTAATGGGGCGGTTGGCAGTCAGGGGATATTGCCGGATAGCCGCCAGGTTTTCCCCTTGCCAGACATGCTCCCAGGCGATCCAGTTGCGCCAGGCTTCTTCCAGTGACAGGCCAAATACGTGCTCAAATTGCGCGCGATAAGAGCGCTTGCTGCCTTCATTCCGCTTGGTCCATTCAATGACCTTTTCCGGACCGTGAATATATGCCACGTAGCTGACAAAACGGGTGCCATAGAGATAACTCAACTGGCCCGTTTGAAAATCACTGGCGGTTCCTTCGCTCTCGATGCCCACCACATCGTAGAAATACTTGTCATCACGAACCATGGTGCGGAAGAACATTTCATCCCAACCATTTTGAGCCCGACCGAAACCGCCAGCCATCCAGGTTTCCATGAAAACAGCGATGCCTTCATGGTACCAGCGAGGGGCGTATCGACGGGGATTGGTCAGATAACTGTAATAGATGGAAAGAGGGTCTTCATCGGTTGCAGTGACCTTACCGCGGAATACTTTGCGAAAGAAAAGATCACTGCCCACTGCCATATCAGAAGCCACGATATGCACCAGCTCGTGGTTCATCACCCAGCTGATGCGCTCGTTGGTGGGACAGGTTTCATAAACATGTTCGAAAGGTTCGATGCCCAGCGTGAGATAATTGTGAGGCATGGTTGTGGTGCCGGCATAACCGTAGTCATCCATATCCTGCAGGATGATGTTGATTTTCTCACTGGGCGTGTAACCAAAAAGACGCTGGTGGAAGCGCAGGGAATTCTGGAAACTGCGTGTCAGGTGCGGAACGACGTATGACTCTTCCCCAAAGTAAATCAGCCTCAGGTTTTCACCCTCAAGAACCTTGAGCTCGAGGTCTACAGCGGACACCGGCAAAGCCAGAAAGAGTGCAGTTACAAGGAAAAAAACAGCAAAATGACAACGGTTAACAGTCAAGCCGCAGCCCCGGGAGTTTCCCCCCGGGGTGCGCTGCGGCCTGTAAAATTCCACGCGCCCGGCGCCCACCCTACTGAACCGAAGGGCTGTTCAGGAAAGCTCGTCCGAGAACATTATCCACCGTTTTTGCCGGTGCTCGCTCGAGCATGGCGGCCTGGATATTTGGTGTCCGGCCCAAGGTGCCCAATTGGATTTTTCTATCCACCCGACCGAATGCCTCAGCCTTGTCCTGCATGGACATACGGCCCAGGACATTTTTCCAATTGTGGATGCTCATCTTGCCCATCAGGCTGTAGGCTTCATCAAAGTTGGCCTTGCCAAGCATCGCCTGTTTATCCATGGCAGTGGCACCCATGAGAGCCTGGGAACGGTCTTCCATGCTCATCTTGCCGAAAGCTTCTTTGCTGATGGACATGCGGCCCAGAATGTCCGCCTGTTTGGCCATGTTTAAACGGCCGAACATGGAATTGTGGATATTGGGAGGAGCCTGATTGAAGATGACTTTTGGGTCGAATCCGGGAGAAGCGCTGCCCAGAAGACCAACTTCCCTTTTCATTTGCATGCGCCCCATGACACCATCAATTTGATCCTGCAGTTCCATGCGACCAAAAAGATCTGCCTTTTCTTCGACGGTTGCGCCCTGAAGCATGGCCTGCCTGTCAATTTCGGCAGCCCGGTTGAACATGTAGGACTTGCCTTGCAACGAGGCATGCTTGACCACATCCAGTCGGCCCTGCATGTCCATGCGCTGCAAAATCGCCTGGCGGGTGGGGATAGGAGCGCGGCCAACAAGCATGGCTCTTTCTCTCACATTGGCCCCCTGCATGATAGCGGCGCGGCCCTGCATATCCATGCGGCCAAGAGCTGCCATCTGCGCCTTTTGGGGAGCACGCTCGAACATGACGGCCTTCTCTTCAACAGTAGCCCCCTGCAGGGCCACGGCCTGCTGATCCAGACTCATTCGGTTAAAAGAGCCCATGGTCATTTCGGCCCGGCCCAAGAGGCTCTCTTTTTCCCGGTTCATGGCGTTGAAGGCAGCCACCTGTTCGCTTTTTTCCATGCGACCCCAGATACTGGCGTGAATTTTCTTGTCGCAACGTCCCAGGATACTGATGGTCATTTCCTGGGTTGCTTTGCCCAGCATATCCGCTTGTTCTTCCACGGTGGCGTGCTCATACAACGCAGCCATTTCATCAATGATGAGCTCTTCACCTTCGAGAATCACATCGGTGTCGCTCATCTGGTCTGTCTGGTACTTTTGCACGGTGTTGATCGTACCGGTGACATCATCCCCCGTGGGGCTTGGTGCGAAAATTCCCAGGTAGATAATCAACGCCGCAGCCACAACACCCGCACTGCCAATATACATTCGTTTGTTACTCATTATTTTGCCTCCACTCAGGTTTTCTGGCCCTCCGGATTTGATGGAAGTACAACTCAGCCAGAAAAATGTTGGTGGAAGAATTGGAATCTTTTTTAAGGTGGGATTTTTCCGTTCAGATACTATTGCCAGGTGATCGTTTTCTGGAAAAGAACATCCTCACCCGAGTCCATCTTAAAATTCAACCGTGAAGTTTCCATGCTGTCGATCAGGAAGTCACAATGGCAGATTCCAGCGCCTTCAAGATGGATCATTCCGCTGTCGGTGGTAGTTTGAAAACCGTCGTTGGCCCTGAAATTCAGGCCTTGCAGTTGGGCGGGATCATCAAACCGAAAGCTGACTGCAATATCTCGAGCAGTCTTTAAAGTTAGTCGGACCAAGACCTTACCATCAAGCAAGTATGAGTGAACGCTTCCTTCTATTCCATGTTCTGCCAGCGACAGGGGAGTTGAGGGAGTCCAGTTTTGTTCCAGCTCGGTTGTGGTTGTGCCCCGGAAAAACTTTAAGGAAGTAAGCTCACGCCCGAGGCTATCGACCGGCAGCGCTGTGTGCACCATGAAGCCCACCATGAGCCCCACAACCGCCGACAAGGCATAACCCATGCGCAAGCGACCAAAAATGATTTCCTGCCAGGAAACTCGTTCAGCTCTTTTCTTCCTGGACACGGCGCGCATGATGCGACCGTGCAGGTCGGCCGGGGGGTCCTCTTCTGCCAGTGTATCCAGGGTCCCCAGCGAAACTTTCAGTTCCTCCAGGTACTGGCGCGCCTCCGGGTGTTGCCCGAAGTAGAGCTCCAATTGTTCCCTTTCGGCGGTCGTATTGGCCCCGTCGATTTCGTTGTTCATCAAGATGCGGTATTTCTCGGGAATCATGTCTTGTAACCTTGCTCCACAAGTTGTCTGTGCAGGGCCTGCCGGCTTGAGAACAAGCGCGACTTGACCGTCTTTTCCGGTAAATCGAGGATTTCAGCTATCTCCCTGTAAGATAGCAACATCAAGTGCTTCAGGACAATAACAATACGATAATCGTAAGTCATTGTTGCCAGGGCGAGTTTCAAATTCTCGCACATTTCAAGCTGAACAAAATCCTCGTACGGACCAGGCTGTGTCGCTACCGGTTCAAACTCGATGGTCGCGGCTTTTTTATTCCTCTTCTGGAGGTTAAATGCCTCGTTGATCGAGATGCGGTAGAGCCAACTGAAGAACTTGAAGGCGGGGTTGAAGGTATTGATCTTCTCAAAAACCTTCACAAAGGTATTCTGGGTAATATCGGCTGCGTCATCCATGTCGCCAACAATCCGGTAGGCCGAGTTGAATACTGTTTTCTCGTACCTGTTGACGATCTTGCCGAACGCATCCATGTCGCCCGTTTTGACCCTATCCACAAGCTCCAGGTCCGTATCTGACATAATTACCCCCATCAGCCAGAAAAGTTGGTGCATATTATTTAAAAAATGTCATTTAATATCGAAAATTATATCAAACTGGGTCACCGCAAAGAGTTCACGCACATGAGCGCTCATTCCCGTAAGCACCAACCCATGACCCGACGACTCCAGCTGCTTCTGGGTATGCAAAAGAAGCCCCAGGCCTGAGCTGGAGATATAAATCAAATCTGAAAAATCAATGGTGCAGGATTCGCTGATGCTGCCCAGAACTTCCTGGGCGTCTTTTGAATGGGCGTTGATCATTTTCCCGACGAGCTTAATGGTCCCGTCGGGTTCTTTGGTAATTCTAAACATCCTTGCCTCCCTACTTGCAAGGGTTTCGTCTAACCGGGGATACATCCTAGCACCAATGGAATTCAATTGTCAATAGTTTGGAGGGTGCCGGAAGGGTCTATTGTCCCAAAGCTGCCAACCGCTGCTGGGCATTTTTCACAACATCCAGGCCGGGATCGGCGTCTTTCCAGGCTTCCAGGAACAGTTGGTACTGGGTTGCAGCGCGGGATGGTTGATTCAGCTGCTCATACAATTGGGCCAGATGGTACCTGGCAATGGCATGGCCGGGAAAGACTTTGAGCAAGTCCAGCCAGGTGTTCTCAGCTTCGGCTGTGCGGCCCGATGCGGCAAGAGCCAGAGCCATCATCTTCCGTTGATCGAGTTCGTAATACCCACCAGCCAGCACCCCCATGCTGCGGTTTCTTTCCAGGAAAGCCAAGGCCTCTTCGGGTCTGTTCTCGGCCAGGGCGATCACTGCACTGACTTGGGCAATGGCGCAACGGGCCACCGCCCCCCAGCTTTCTTCAGTAGCCTCCAGGCTCACAAGCATCGCCTGGGCTGCATCCAACGAATCCAGAGCTGCAAGAGCCATGGCACTGCACTGAATTTCCAACAGGCCGGCCAGCCGTGAATCAGAACGGGCCGGGATGCCGCGTGCCCAGGCCAGGACTTGATCCTCTTTTCCCATGTGCATCAACAAACGCGCTTTGGAAGTTTCCAGTCTCAATTGACTCACCGTATCGGTGACCAGGGAATCTGCAGCATCAAAAACAGCAAGTGCCTGTTGGTACTGACCTGCTTCGGCGTAGAACATGGCCTGCCCCGGCCAGTAGTGGTTGTCTGCCAGCCAGGGCACGATTTGTCTTGGTGACAGATCTTCTTCGGCCAGGAAGCGGTTGCTCAGCTCGATGGCCCCCATCAGATCGCCCCTGGAGTAACGAACAAAAGTCAGCCCGCGTTTGGAACTGATGAATTCAGGATCCAGTTCCAGGGATCGTTCGAAAGCTGCCTGTGCACTGTCCGGCTGGGCCAAACTCAGGAAACGAATGCCCAGTTCATCCCAGGCGTTGGATTCCTGAGGATGTTTTGCCAGGTAACTGCGGGTTGCTTGCAGGGCTTCTTGATGGCGACCCAAGTGGGCCAGACAGATCTGATAGTACAGGCCGAAAAAGAGATCATCCGGGTACAGTGTCAAACCCTTTTCGGCCACCTCAAGAGTTTCCTGGAAATAGGAATAATAGAAGCGGACCAGCAGCAGGTCGCGCAGGATTTCGGGATCGTCGGGCCAGCGATTGAGCAACTCTTCGTAACTGGCCACAGCATCTGTCACCCGATAGTCGAGACGCTGTTTCCATGCGTACAGACGCAACTTGTCTTTGTCTCCCAGATGGTCCTGGTGCCTTTGGGCCAAGGTGGCGAAATGCTCGGCTTTGCCATAATCCACCCCGACACTGTAGCCGGAATAGTAAATACGACTCAACTCGAAGAAGGCCAGGGCGAAGGTTGTATCAAGCTTGGCCGCCTGCTGGAAACCAGCCACGGCCTCTTCCATATGATGACCATCCAGCGCCAGCATTCCCGACACAAAATATCGGTAGGCCTGGGCCGATTCAGTGGTCAACTTACCCACCGAAGTGGCCTGTTCCGGCACCGGGTGTCCTGTGGCTTCGGCAATTGCCGGCAGAGCGGAAGCAATAATTTTGTCGGCCATTTGAGCTAAATTATCACCCTCAATGCGGCTGGCTTTCAGAGTCTCACCCGTCTCGGTGACCACCAACCGCCAGGTCAGAAAACGCTTACCGTCAAGCTCTCCAACCAGGCCTGAAAGAAAAAGCAAAGCGCCGGACTCACGAGCCACTGCCAGGGCCTGGCGATCATCGATGATACCGGCCTCGTCACCAAACTGCCGGCGTCTCAAATCATAGAGGTATTCCGGACTGATCAGGCGCACAGGGCTGCTTTGGATCAACCCCACCGAGACCAAACTGGTGATACCGGCAGAGACCGTGGGATCAGCACCTTCTTCCAGCTGCCGAAATTCAAACACGGCCAGGGCCTGATCGTCAGCTTTGGAAGTGCCGCCGCCGGATAGGAATGCACTGTATCCCGCAAATCCCAGAGCACCCACCAGCACCATCAAAACAGCAACCAATGCCCAGCGAGGAAGCTGAAAAGTTTTGGAACCGCCAGGTGTTTCGGGCTTCTTGGCCGGCGCTGCCTTGGCAAAAGTCAGCTGCTTGTCCGGCCGCCCCAGAGATTCACGAATCAACCGCAAATCTTCTGCCATTTCACCACCCGATTGGTAGCGATCATCTACATCCTTGGCCATGGCCTTGGACAGCGCTTCCTGCAATCCTACCGGCACATCTTCCAGATGATTGGCCAGTGGATCGGGCT
Organism: Candidatus Krumholzibacteriia bacterium; assembly: GCA_029935695.1. Taxonomy (GTDB): domain Bacteria; phylum Krumholzibacteriota; class Krumholzibacteriia; order LZORAL124-64-63; family LZORAL124-64-63; genus LZORAL124-64-63. The sequence goes on from JAOZJV010000123.1 coordinate 7,894, forward strand.
CCACGTTGACGATGGCGTACACTGTGGCAGCTTCATAATCATCAGCAAAAGGCTTGGAACCGGCCAGCAACTCATAAAGAATCACACCAAGGGAGAACAGGTCCGATCGATGGTCAACCGACTTGCCCAGAATCTGCTCTGGAGACATGTAGCTCATGGTCCCGAGGGTGGTTCCGGTCATGGTCAAACCGGATCCGCCTTTGAGCTTGGCGATGCCGAAATCGATGACCCGGGCCGTGCCCTGATCGGTGAGCATGATGTTGGCAGGTTTCAAATCACGATGGACTATTTCATGTTCATGGGCGGCGTTCATGCCTTCGGCTACCTGGATCATCAGGTCCAGGGCCTCCGGTAGGGCAGGAGGCGAATCTTCCAACAAATCAGCCAGAGAACCGCCGCTGTAGAAACCCATCACGATGAACAGGCGGTCGTCTTCATCACGATCGATTTCGTGGATGACGCCGATGTTGGGATGGTCTAAGGATGAGGCTGTTTGCGCTTCAGTGATGAAACGTTGTTCTACTTCAACCCCACCCAAGCTATTGGCAGGGAGGAACTTAATAGCGACTTGGCGACCCAGTTTCAAATCTTCAGCAACGAAGACCTCGCCCATGCCGCCTTTGCCCACTGAGCGGATAATTCGGTAATGGGAAACAGATTCATCAGCAGCCATGGGATGCCGCGATTGTTTTGGTTGGTTTAGTCGGA
>JAOZJV010000124.1 GCA_029935695.1 Candidatus Krumholzibacteriia bacterium
CAGGATCAGTACGTGTTAACGCCCGGATACCCTCATGAACTTGAAGATGGTGTCCGACCAGATCATTCAGGACTTGCTGCATGTCTGCATAGAGAGCTCATATCTGTTCCATCGAAAGTCCGACTCTCTCGGCAATCATCCCTAGAGTCACAATTTCGTACCCAAACTCGGTTATTAGATTGCTGCCAGTCAAAAGGATTTCCCGACGCATTGTATCAGCGTCCCTGCCATCTTCAATGAATGGATTTACTTTCCTCATCACTTGGTCATCCTTTATGGAATATCTGTTTGGCACATGCCTGATCCATGGCCCTGTCTTCATACTCATGAAATGCAATCAAATCTTGGCAGTGGCGTTGAGTAATAGACTTTACGCCCACAATCGCCTGGATGGGCATCTTAATTAGATCCGAGGCAATTTGCTTACACTCATTACGAAAAACACTACTTGGGAAATGGCCATCCAACAATCCAAGCTGATGAAGATCACTAGCAGAAGTTGGTTCGGTGGAAAAAAGAAGGTCTCTGGCTTTCGGTTGACTTGTAAACCGAGGTAGAAAAAAGCCCAGTCCTCCACCCGGAGGTAGCCCTAATCTTAAGTGTGAAGATTGAAAAGTCATCTCGTCGGTCCCATACCGATAGTCGGCTGCCAAGGCCGTACCGAAAAAGGATGAGGCGACGCCTCCTTCAAACCCCACGATAAGCAGTTTCTTGAATTTCAAGACCTCCTGGGTGATTTGCGAAAGGGCGTTTTTCCACCTCTCCATTTTTATTGGGTTGTCACTCAATTTTGCCGACCGGGAATAGAGGCACGGGCGCCCCCCACGCGCTACCAGAGCACTGTGCATAAAGTGACAATATTTTTCATCCCCAAACACGCCAGGGGAATTCAGTAAAAGAAGGCCCTTAATTTCTGGTGAATCATTCAGCGAATGAAGCAAAGACAGAAAAGTAGCCTTTGTTTCCATACAAGTTCCCAATTGGTAGATGTCACCGGAAAAATCGATAATCGCCAGAGAACCATCCAGATGGTGAGAATAACAAGCGGTATGGAAATCAAGTTTCGCAGTCATGACCAACGCCTTTCAAATGAAGACCAACCCCTAAATGACAGAATCCCAACCGGCTTCACCCTGCAGCCTGAACCTCGCCTCGTTTTCCGAATACTGATTCACCAACTGTCATACTAACTTTATTTCACGCCAATGTCCAATTTAATTCCTGACAATTTAAGCAGTTAAGAATTAAAAACTTGCAGGTTGAGTTTTGTTTCACATTTTGAACCCTAATTCTCTACTGCAGTTCACCTTGCCCTGGAGAGAAAAAATGGAAGACAAAAAAACTATATCCATACGGGCGTTACGTAAGGAAAAATCAAAAGAAACAGATCAATTGGACATTCTGGACACCGCATCAAAATTGTTCGCATCAAAAGGTATTGAACAGACATCGATGTCCGACATTGCGGACGAGTCTGGCTTCTCTGTTGGGAAAATATATAAATTCTTCCCCAGTAAAAAGAGTCTGTTTCTGGATATTGTGGGGGACTTTCTTGAGCATCTCCATAACTCTTCCCTTGAGGCCAATGATCCTGATCTCCCACCCATCGACCGCCTGAAAAGAGTATTACAGGCAGCCATTGACGTGGCCAACTCTGACCCGGACAGAGTGCTGATCCATTTACGCGAAAGTCCCTCACTCTTTGCTGAGTTAAAAATCCATTATCACGACATTTATGCGGTGACCATTCAGGATATTCTTACTGAAGCCATGGAAGCAGGTCACTTAAAAACGAATGATCCAATGCTATTGGCCATCATGCTGGTCGGAGCTGTTGATGCTCTATTTTCCTATTTAGCTAATTCCGGGGAAGAAGCCCCCTTCTCACCAGTCCCTCCCCTGGTCTTTGACCATTTAATTTCTCCCCTGCTAACTGAATCCGCACCTGCGGTTAAGGAATAACTACAATGAGAACAAAATCTATTCTGGCGATCTTAATCTTGATGGGAGCCAGTTTGACACTGGTAGCCTGTTCCGAGAGTACTGCACAAAAACCTCTGAACAAAACAGCCGTTAATGTTGAAGTGACAGTTATCAAGGAAATCACGGGCAAACAGGAAATTTCATATAGCGGAACCATAGAAGAGTCGGAATCCGTGTCCTTAAGTTTTGCTGTTCTCGGCCGCATTTCTAAGGTTCTGATTTCTGAAGGAGACATGGTTCAGGAAGGCCAATTGCTCGCAGAATTGGACGATCAGATTTACCGAAGTACCTATGAAATGGCCCAGGCTGCACTTGCCCAGGCTGAAGATGCGGACAAGCGATTGACCCCTATGTACAAGAACGGCAATCTACCTGAAATCAAATACGTTGAGATTCAGACCGGATTATTAAAGGCAAAAGCGGCCGTGGCCATTGCCAGGAAAAATCTCGATGAGTGCATGCTGCTGTCACCCACCAGTGGAATTGTCGGCCGCTGTAGCATGGATCAGGGCATGAACGCCCTTCCCAACGTAGTGTCTATCGACATTGTAAAAATTCAAAAAGTATATGCCATGGTTGCTGTTTCTGAAAATGAAATAGACTCCATCAATTTAGGACAAAAAGCTGTCATCGCAGTAGGAGCACTGGGTGATGAAAGGCATGAAGGCGTTGTTGAAAAGATAGGTGTAATGGCCAATCCACTTTCCCACACTTACAAAATCAAAATTGGATTTGAGAATTCAAGCCGCCAAATAAAGCCGGGCATGATTTGCAATGTAGTATTAGCCCAAAACGGCCCAACTACACGTGTATGTGTACCTATCCGAGCAGTACTCGTAGACGAGATAGGGAGCAACTTCGTTTACGTTGTCAAGGATGACAAGGCTGTGAAACAACATATTGAAACCGGGAGAATCCTCAAAACCGGGATTGAAATCACCAAGGGATTGTCTGTGGGTGCGCATGTTGTTGTAACGGGCCAGCAGAAGTTGGTTGATCAGTCATTAGTCCATGTCATCAACCGATAGAAACAGGATACCAAGAAAATGAATACTAAGCGTACATTGCTGGATCACATTCTGCGTTACAGGCAGCTCATTGTTGTCGTGACGATGATTCTTGTTGTTTATGGCTTTCTAGCCTTGATGAATATGCCACGGGATGAATTTCCTGAATTCAAAATCCGCCAGGGTTTGATTATTGGCATTTATCCGGGTGCGTCGTCTGAACAAGTGGAAGAACAATTAACTAAAAAGGTAGAAAACTACCTCTTCCAATACGAAACCGTAGACAAGGCCAAAACCCATTCTGTTTCCAAAGAAAACGTAATGATCATTTACGTGGAGGTGCGAAAGTCAGAAAATAATCCCAAACAGTTTTGGGCCAAACTCAAGCACGGCCTGAATGAGTTTAAAGGAGAACTTCCCGTTGGTGTACTTTCATTGACTGCAAATGATGATTTCGGGAACACCTCGGCAATCCTTCTGGCAGTTGAATCTGAAACGAAAACGTACAAGGAACTTGAAGATTATATCGAAAGATTTGAAGATGATATCCGGCAAATTCCAGCCACTTCACGGGTCAAACATTTCGGACTTCAGAAGGAAGAGATCAACGTCTACATAGACGATGCAAAACTAGCCCATTACGGCATTAAACCCCTTACGATCTTTATGGCATTGAAACCTCAGGGCCTGGTTAATTATTCGGGACAAATAGACGATGGGAAATTTATCAGGCCAATCCATATTCCGTCAGGATACAAAACCGAAAGTGATATCGCCAACCAGATTATTTATTCTGATCCTACCGGGAGTGTCATTCGCGTTAAGGACGTAGCCAAAGTTGTACGAGAATATGAAGATCCAAGTTCATACATACGCCTCAACGGAAACAAGTGTCTTATCGTTTCGTTGGAAATGTTGCCTGGAAAGAATATCGTTCAATATGGAGAAGAAGTTTCCAAAGAAATCGCCAAATTCAAATCTGAAATTCCATCAGATGTCAATGTTGGCCTTATTTCCGATATGCCGGAATTTGTAGCCCATTCCATTACCCACTTTCTCAAGGAATTTGGGATGGCCATTTTATCAGTTATCCTGATAACTGTCCTCCTGCTTCCCAAACGGGTGGCTCTGGTGGCTGCATCATCGATTCCCATTTCCATCTTCATAACTCTTGGCATTATGTGGGCCTCGGGAATGAATCTGCAGACTGTGTCCTTGGCGGGTTTGATTATTGTCCTTGGCATGGTGGTCGATAATTCAATTGTTATTATCGATAATTATGTTGAGAAACTAGACAACAACATCACCCCCTACGATGCAGCTTCACAAAGTGTGTATGATCTCTTTGGTTCAGTCTTTTCTGCAACACTCATTCTGATCTTTTCCTTTGCACCGATGCTTCTGTTTATGACCGGCCTCGGTGGAGATTTCGTTAAATCACTGCCACTTACAATAACGTATGCCTTGTTGGTTTCACTGGTTGTTTCAACTGTATTGGTACCAATGTTGTGTTATTTGTTAATTAAAAAAGGCATAAAGGAAGTTCAAGGTACTGGTATTAAGTCTGCTTTTTTAAATGGACTGCAAACCAACTACAACAAGGCTTTGGCCAAATCTTTCAGCAAAAAAACAACGGTGGTCATTATCGGGGCACTTTCCTTTGTACTGGGTTTGTGGATCTTAACCATTACTCCACAGCAGCCATTTCCTGCTTTTGACCGAAACCAGTTTGCAGTGGAAGTATTTCTCCCTACTGGCAGTTCATTGCAACAAACTGATCAGGTGATCAGAGAAATCGAAGCAGTCCTCAAAGATGATTCACGCGTAAAGGAAGTTGCTGCTTTCGTCGGTACCAGTTCACCCCGTTTCAATACCCTTTATGCCCCAAATTTCCCAGCCAAGAACTTCGGACAATTGCTGGTTATTACTGAATCACCAAAAGCGACCGTGGATGTACTGGACGAATATAGCGTGACGTTGAATGATCATCATCCGAACGCCTACATCAATTGGAAGCAACTGAGCATGTCTCTTGCCCCAGCACCAATCGAAATCCGTGTCTCCGGAGATGATATTTCCACCATTAAACAGGTCGCCAGTGAGGTTGAAGAGATCTTCCGAGGAATTGAAGGCCCGGCATGGATCAGGAATGATTTTAAGGAAAAGCTGCAATCTGTCAGACTTGATCTCAAGCAAGACGAAGTGAGTCGCATGGGCTTTTCAAAGTCCCTGGTCGATTATTCGCTAATGGTGGGAACAGTTGGATTCCCAATTTCTACTATATGGGAAGGCGATTATCCATTAGCCGTTAATTTACGCGTTAATTCAAAAACCAAAACCAGCACCGATGACATCATGAATCAGTATATCACTTCTCATTTCCTGGCTTCCTCAGTTCAAGTCAGACAACTTGCCGACCTGAAACAGGAATGGAGTGAAGGGGAAATTGCCCGACGCAATGGTATTCGCACAGTAACGGTGACCGTAGATATTGCCCGTGGTGTTTTCCCTGCCAGTGTTTTCAACGTTGCCACGCCCCTAATCGAAGATTTGGATTTGCCGGAAGGTGTTTCCATAAGTTACGGCGGTGAGCACGAAACCGGCATGGAGGAGATGTCGCCGCTTTACTCTTCAATGGCAGTAACTACCGCGATCATCTTCATAATCTTGTTGTACCAATTCAGAAGCATAAAAATTGCTCTGCTGATTATGGTCACAATGCCACTTAGCATATTCGGGGCTGCCCTGGGCATTAAAATCACCGGCTATCCTTTTGGCATTACCGCCCTGATTGGGATCATTGGCTTGATGGGCATCATTGTCCGTAACGGTATTATCTACATTTCATATGCCATAGAATTACAAATGGATCATGGTATGTCTCTGGAAGAAGCGGCCATTGCCGCGGCCCAAAGACGTATGAGGCCAATATTCCTAACATCAGCAGCGGCTGCTTCCGGTGTGGTTCCAATGATTTTGAGTGGATCTACCTTGTGGGGCCCATTGGGTGCCATCATTTGCTTCGGGTTATTGTTCGGGATGGTGCTATCACTGCTCTTGATACCGGTCCTCTACTACCTTTTGCATAAAAATGATCTCCCTTTGAAAACAGAAGGTGCACCAGCATGAACAAAGTAATCTTATGTATCATTGCCGCAGCTCTGCTTAGCAGCAGCACGGCATTTGCCCAAAGAAGCTTGTCACTGGACGAGAGTATGGAGCTTGCGCTGAATAACAATGCTGCCATCAAGAACAGTTCACAGGAGATAAAGGCAGCACAGGAAATAAAGAACTCTGCCTTCACTAAATATTTCCCGGATGTCAGTGCCGGTGGTGTGATGTGGAATGCTCAGAAGAACTTATTGGAAATTGAAACTCCAGGTGGTGACTTGCCTGTGTATGATGGCGATCCTGCCAATATCGGTTCTGCGACACAGTTTGCCTACATGCCTGGCGGGACCATGGGATTGTGGAAAGAGGGCACAGTCGGTTATGTCAATGCGATACAACCTCTATATGCCGGAGGGCGCATAGTAAATGGTAACAAACTGGCCGCTTTGGGTGTGGATGTTAATAAATTCAAGATGGAATTGACCAGAGACGAAGTGCTTTTAAAGACAGAGAATCTCTATTGGCAGATTGTTTCTTTGACTGAAAAACAAAAAACAATCGCCAGCTATGAGACGTTACTGGAAAGGGTTCTTGCCCAGGTTGAGGATGCGTACAACTCAGGTATGGTCATGCAGAATGACCTGTTGAAAGTTAAGCTGAAGTTGAATGAGGTTCTGCTTAATAAATCGAAGTTGGACAACGGTAAAATCCTTTCAGTGATGGCTTTTTGCCAACACATTGGCATTGAGTACACCAGCACGCTGGTGTTGGAAGAGAATCTGGCAGCCAATGATTTGCCGGAAAGTGTATTTATCGATAAACAACAGGCACTGCTTATGCGAACAGAATACGCGTTGTTGGAGAAATCCGTTGAAGCAGAAAAGTTACTGACAAGCATGAAGCGTGGAGAATATTTGCCACAGGCAGGTATTGGACTATCCTGGGTTTACATGAAATTTGATGAAAGTGATGACCGCAACTTTGGCATGGTGTATGGCCAGGTTTCAGTGCCCATATCCGGTTGGTGGGGCGGCTCACACGAAATGCAAGTGCGCCAGGCTCGGGAGAAGATCGCAGAAAACAACTTCAAAGATAAAACTGAGCTGATGACGCTCCAGATCGAAAAAGCCTGGCAGGATTTAACGGTTGCCTATCAGCAGGTTCAATTAAGTGATGAAACCCGAATTCAGTCAGATGAGAATTTGAAAGTTAATGATGACAGCTACCAGAATGGCATGATTACTCTGTCTGACTTGCTTGAAGCCATGGCCCTGTCCCAGTCAGCACAAGACCAGGTTGTTGATGCCACGGCACAATACATGATAAAAAAGAGAGCGTACCTGCAGGTGACAGGACGCTAAATCAGGAACCACGGAAGGGTAGGAAAACAATTGGACATGCCTGAACGCAATACTCCCAAAATCGGATTGGCTCTCGGTGGCGGTGCTGCACGTGGCGGTGCACACCTGGGTGTTATCAAGGCCCTTGAAGAAGAAGGAATCCAGGTGGATTTCGTGTCAGGAACAAGCATAGGTGCCATAGTGGGAGCTGCCTACGCCACTGGAACCTTGAACCATCTTGAAGATTTCACAAGAAACCTGGACTGGCAAAAGATGGCCCGGTTCTATGATGTTGCCCTGCCCTTTTCAGGGCTTATTGATGGGCGAAAAGTGACGCGGTTTCTTGAGGGTTTACTTGAAGGGCATTCTTTTGCAACACTTTCATGCCCCCTGTCTGTGGTTGCCTGCGACTTAAACGATGGCCATGAGGTTGATCTTTGTGAGGGAAATCTGGTGGAAGCGGTTCGTGCAAGCATTTCCATTCCCGGGCTTTTTCGCCCAGTGATTAAAAATGGAGAGATATTGGTGGATGGTGGGCTTGTCAATCCGGTACCAGTCTCGGTAGTTCGTCAAATGGGTGCTGATATTGTCATTGCCGTGGATCTAAATCACAAATCCAAAGGCAAGGTCGCCAACAAAACAGCAATGCTCTCTGAAGAAGCCAGAACAGATGCTTCAGAAGACAGTAAACTTAAGAACAATACCAACCCCCTCATGAAAAAGCTGGAAGCACTGGAAGCTTCCGGGCTATCGCGCATCAGAGCCTGGCGTGAAAAAGAAACAGTCCCAAACCTTGCAGAGATAATGATGTTGTCCCTTGATGTTATGGGAACCCAGGTTAGAGAAGCACGATTTCGCGAAGATCCACCCGATTTACTGATACAACCTGAGGTAGATCATATCACTTTTCTGGAGTTCCACAGGGCCAAAGAGTTGATTGATATTGGGTATGAGGAGGCAAAATCTGCGCTTGCAAAGTGGGACATGGAATGAAAATGGAGATAGACAACAACAAAAATCAAGTCATTAAAGAGCTCAAGCGCTTCGGTTATCAGTCTCAGTCATATCATATTCTTGGGGACGATATGTCCTACTTCTTTTCACCCTCTGGAATTCCTGGTGTCATC
>JAOZJV010000660.1 GCA_029935695.1 Candidatus Krumholzibacteriia bacterium
GGCATGGAGTCCACTTGGTGGGGGCCCAATCGATAGATGCCAAAGATGGAAAAGGGACACCCTTGACCATCGTGACCGGGGCGAGTATGCGTGTCCTTCACTTCGAGCACGATCCCGATGGAGTGACTATTGCCAACATTATTTTGCAGGGCAATAGCCGATTCATCGTCAATGATTCCAGTCCAATTTTGACCAACTGCGTATTCACCGGCTTTAATGGTGCAAGTAATGATAAAAAAGTTTTTATCTATGGGGGCCAACCCAGGTTTTACGATTGTACTTTTTCCAACAATATAGGAACGGGCCCAGGCTCTGGTACCGGAGTTTACCTGTTTGCAGACACTGGCTCGCAAGCTTCGACAAATCCGCAATTCTACGACTGTTTTTTCTACGGACAAAACGTGAACAACCAAACCTGTTTTTATGCCATTAACGGATACTTACAAAGGTGCACTTTTTATGGAAACATATCCAATACCGGCCTGGCCTCCATCAGTGGCGAAAACCTGATTCTCGAAAATTGTATTATTGCCAATACCCCAGGAGTACCCATCGACGTATCGTCGAGTCTGACTCTGAGCTGCAGTGATCTGTACGGCAACACGGGAGGTAATTATACTGGTAGTGCTGCCGGTCTTGAAGGCATCGACGGAAACATCAGCCTTGACCCAATGTTCATTGATGCACCCAATGCCAATTTTGATGTCTACTCCGGCTCTCCCTGTGGCATCAGTGCCAGTGGAGCATGCGGCCAAATTGGCGCAGGCGAAGAAGACCCGACCATCATCTATCCTGACGGCTCAGGCGACTACGTCGACATCGGCGCAGCCATTGCTGCGGTGCCCGACAGTGTGATCATTTATCTGGCTAACGGCACGTTCACCGGCGCTGGAAACCGAGACCTGGTGCTCGGCGGGCCAGACCAGGAATCTATCGACATCATCTCTTTAAGTGGCAAACCCGACTCATGCATCATCGATTTGCAGGGCTCGGCTTCCGAGCCACATCGTGCGTTCACATTACTATCTGGCTCGGGGTCAGATCAAATTCTGCGCGGATTCACCATCACCGGTGGTTACGCCCCGGCGAGTAAGGATCCAGACATGGGTGGAGGCATTTTCATCGACGATGGAGCCACGCCCAGGCTTGAAGATCTGATTTTCGACAGCAACCGCGCCACAACTGGGGGCGGTGGCATTCACAACGGGCCTAATTCTGCACCGGCGATGATTAATATTATTTTCCGCAACAACAGCTCTGACGACGGTGGTGGTGGTGTCCATAATGGGGAAAACTCGACACCATTGATGGAAGACCTGGTCTTCGAATCCAACCGTTCCAACACTGGTGGCGGTGGCATCCACAACGAACCCCATGCTGCACCCACGATGGACGGTATTTTATTCCGGGGTAACTCTTCAAACACCGGAGGCGGCGGTGTGCACAACGGAGGGTACTCCACTCCCTTGATGGAAGATTTGGTTTTCGATTCCAACCGCTCCAACACTGGTGGTGGCGGAATCCACAACGAGCCTTACGCCATTCCCACCATGGATGATATTACTTTCCGCGGTAATATTTCCGGCACTGGCGGCGGTGGCGTGCACAATGATGCCTATTCGGCGCCAAGAATCATCAACTCCATCTTCCATGCCAATACCTCTGATACCGGCGGTGGTGGTGTGCACAACAGATCCTTTGCCGAACCCGAGTTTATCAACTGCACCTTCGCAGAGAACAGTTCGTCCGGCGGATCCATTTTCAACGATGCAGACGTAACTCTGTTGCTGGACAGCAGCATCATAGCCTTCACTCAAATTGGCCCCGCCATGCACTGCGATGGCCCCATCACTGCCATCATCACCTGCACCGATGTTTTTGGCAATGAGGGCGGCGACTGGACCGGTTGCCTCAGTGGTTTTGAAGGTGTAGACGGCAATTTCTCCGCCGACCCATTATTCTGCGATCTGGAAGCCGGGGTCTTAACCCTTCACGCCAACTCACCATGCAGCGAGCTGTACAGTCCCGCTGGTTGCGGTTTGATTGGCGGATTGCCCGTGGGTTGTTTGGAAACTTCCTATCTGCTGAGTCCTGATGGTTCCGGAGATTTCCCGGATTTGGTGGCCGCCATTGCTGGTGCTCCCTCCGGCAGTATTCTCTCTTTGGGAGATGGTGTGTACGCAGGTACGGGGTTTGTAGATTTGCAGGTCTTCAATCAGAACTTCATCATCAGTTCTGCCAGCAGCAGCACAGTAGATTGTATCATCAACTTGGCTGGGACCATTGGCGAACCCCATCGATTCATGTCCGTAATTCCTTCTAAAGGAATGCGTTCCGGCACGG
>JAOZJV010000661.1 GCA_029935695.1 Candidatus Krumholzibacteriia bacterium
TGTTTTCCCACCCAATACGCACCAGGCAAAGAGCTGAACAAACTGCGCAGCCTGGAATGCCAGATCATGGACTGGGCCGACGACACAGCCTACAGCCTGAACGATCTGGTGGACAGCGCCAACGCCGGCTTTGTGGATATGGCCCGGGTCAGCCGCTGGGCCGAAGACATGAACCTCCAGGATGAAGATTCCACCACTATTGAAAAGCTGCTGGAAGCCCTGCAGGGCGGCAACCTGGAACGGGTCATGAACCGTAAAATCGGCAACTTCGTGGAAGCCTGCAGATTGGTTGAACGCGATACATTCATGAACGATTTGACCAACCGCTACCGCTTCGGTGTTGAAGTGGACCCGGTGTACATCAGAGAACAAAAGCTCTATGCCCATTTGGCTGTTGATCTGGTTTTCCGCTCACCTCAGGTTTGCCAGCTGGAGCACAAAGGTGACCACATGCTGACACGGCTTTTCAAAGCCCTGGAAGAAAACTATCTCTCGGGTGGCAAGCCTCGTCTGGCCCTTCTTTCCCGTGATTTTGAAGAAGAAATGAGTGACGCCACCGAACCTGCAGCCCGGGCCCGCATCATCTGCGACTACCTGGCCGGCATGACCGACGGATTTGCCACCAGAATCTACAAACGCATGTTCGATCCGGACTTCGGTTCCATCGTGGATTTAGTATAAAATGAGCCGGATATTCCGGATGATCTGCTTATTACTTTTTTTGCTTACCACCGGGCAATTCACCGTTGGTCCTTGCCATGCCCAGGAAGTTACAGCAGCCGAAGATGCCCCCTACCTGCCCTGGACCGACCAGATCGAAGGCAAGGAAGGTAAATATTACTTTTACCGGGGTCTCGACTACGGCAGCCAATCCCTGATCACCCCCACCCGGCTCATTATCAACGGCGGATATGGTATTCTACAAATCGAAAACCGGGACAATCGGCCCGGCCGGGTTATGTATGCCCGGGGAGTCCAAAACGTCACAAAAAACCTGTTTAATCCCTGGTGGTCCATCAGCGTCAACGGATTCTGGGATTTTCTGTCCCGGGAAGTCATCCCCATCTCCGTCAATTCAGGCAAGGCTCAGTATTGGCCCAACTATATGAACCACCTCATCGGCGGCGGCATGAGTTACCGCATGATGACGGAATATTTCCAATACAATGAGTACCGCAATCCCAAGGCCATGGCTGGTCTGACGATCTTCGCCTACCACTTCCTGAACGAAGTGGTGGAGAACAACGGGTATCAGGGACCCACCACCGACCCGGTCGCAGACTTCTGGATTTTCAACCCGGCGGGAGTCATTCTATTCAGCAACGACAACATCGCCCGGTTCTTCAGTGAAACCCTGCACATGGCCGACTGGTCCTACCAACCGGTTTACATGCCCTGGCGGGAAGAGTTGCAAAACCAGGGGCAGAACTACGCCATCAAATACCACCTGAATAAACAAGGCAGCACCAGCCTCTTTTATCACTGGGGCAGCCATGCCGAAATCGGCATGAGTTTCACCCGGCCCGATGGCCGCTGTTTCTCTTTTGGTTTGGGATTGGTGGCAAAAAATCTGCTGGAAGTGGACCAGGTCAGCAAAACCCTGGATCTGGCAGTATCCGGCGGTGTCTTCTACGACAAAAACAATTCCCTGATGGCCTCACTGCTCTTCGCCAAAACCAAGGACTACCGATACCGGTTGAACCTGTACCCGGGCATCATCAAGCTGGGTCCCTTCAAGCCCGGGGCCTTTGTGGCCTTGAACCGCGATGATCGCATCATGTACGGCATCACTTTTGGCAATTTGAAGACCATGCCGGTGGGTATTGGCGGCACCTTCCACTCCCAGGACTGATCTACTGTTCCAGGATTTCCGCAAAGCCCTCCGCCGTCAGCGGTGGTGAATAATGGAACCCTTGCACTTCGTGACAGCCCAGCTCCAGCAAAAGATCGGCCTGTTCCTTTGATTCCACACCTTCAGCAATCACCTGCATGTGAAGATTGCGCGCCATGGCAATGACCGTGCCGGCTATGGCCCGATCGTTGTCCACGGTGAGAATATCCTCCACGAATTCCCGGGCAATTTTGATGCGGTCAATGGGATAGTTTTTCAAATAAAGCAGCGAAGAATAACCCGTGCCAAAATCATCGATGGCCAGCTTCACTCCGTCGTTGCTCAGGCAGCCGAGAGTGTGCATGGTCACGTCGGCATCAATCATCAATACGCTCTCGGTGATCTCCAGCTCCAACCAGTGAGACGGCAACTGAGTGTCTGCAAGCACCTTTTTCACCATGCCTACCACATCGGGCTCCAGGAACTGACTGGCCGATAGGTTAACCGCCACC
>JAOZJV010000125.1 GCA_029935695.1 Candidatus Krumholzibacteriia bacterium
CCTGGGCGCTCGGGTGGGCATTGGCCAGCGCACCTGGTTGGAATACACCTACACTCAGCCCCGCAGTGATCTGGCCGAACTGTCCAGTGGTTCCCATGGAATCGTGATCAGCTGGCACGCCTCGAGCAAGGCCAAACCCCTGGTGCGTTACAGCCACCAGAGCCTGGCCGAAGAGCCGTATCAGGCCAGGCTGCCGGCAACTGATGAAAACTTCTTCCCGGAATCCCAACAGGTGAGCATGGCCATGCTTGAGCCAACCCACAGTTTCTTCACCGTGGATGCCGCCAGCGATACGGCCATGATTCGCGTCAAACGCCTGCGGCGTATTTTTGGTGAGAAAGTGGACATGGCCCAGGTGCGCAATCTGCCCCGTTGGCGCATTGGCGTCATGGACAGCAGCTGGAGCGACCGGATCACCTGGGACATCACCGAAGGCATGACCGACGCCTATCCTGAAAATGACCTGCCCCGAGGCAATTACAGCCCCGAATACCAGGCCAGTATGGACTCTCTGCACACCGACTTGCAGGACAGCCTGGGCCAGGACCTGATCATCGTTGCTGAAGCGGGCCAGCTGGATCGTGCCCGCTATCTGGCGCGCAAAGCCGGAGCCGACAGTCTCGAAAGTGGCCGCATCAGAATCAAACAATTCCAACCCATTGCCGACGAGGCTTTGCGCCGGCAGCTCATGCGGCCGGTGGGAAATGACAGTATCCTGGCCATGGAAGAGGTCACCCTCTATCAGCATCCCGCCATCCTCATCAATGTCTTGAGTCTGGGCGAGGTGCAGGATATTCAAACCTGGTCCCTGGAAATTCTCGACAGTCTGGGCCGGCCCGTGCGCCAGTTCAGGGGATCGGGAGCGCCCCCGACCGAGGTGGCCTGGAATTGGTGTGATGATAACGGACGCCAGGTGGATGTGGATCAATACACTTATCAGCTGCTGTGGCTCGATGCCGCCGGCGCCTATCACCGGACCATCACCCGGGAGATCCTGATTGCCCGCCAGGTGATGCAGCGCACCCTCGAATTCGGTGTGGAGAAAACATCCCTGCGGGATCTGGAAAAACAGCAACCCATGCTGATTCTGGATCCGGGCCGCGAAGGTCTTTCCGTGGGCACAAGTCAGATAAAAAATGAAGATCAGAATAAATCCAAACAAGGAGGAAACGAGTAATGTCCAAGTGGGGAAAATATGTGCTGGCGGTGACGCTGGTGCTGGCTGCGGGGACCGGGTTGTGGCACACCGCTGCGGCTCAGGAAACAGAGCAGGATGTGCGACTGGCTCAGATGACCGGTGCTTTGGCTCAACCGCCCAATCCGGATGAAGAAGTCCAGGTCAACGAATCGGTGATGGCCTTCATTGACAAGGGAAAGCCCATCGGTCATGTGATTATCGGCTTGCTGATCATCGGCATGTTCTTTGTGATTGATCAGCTGCGGGTGCACTGGCTGGAGAAAATCCGTGGCCACGAAGTTTACAAAGCTGACGTGTCCGGTATGAAGTCCGCAGATGTTGACGCCTTGATCGTCCGCAACGAAAAAAGCCGGGTTGGTCGTCTGCTCAAGGATGTGGCCGGCGTATATCGGCAAAGTGCCGACATGAGTCTGATCAGCTCCGAAGCCGAGTTTTATCGTGAGAAGGAAGAGCATCGTTTCAACACCTTTGAAGCGCGCATGGCATTCTTCGCCGACACCGCCGGCGGCCTTGGCCTGCTGGGTACGGTGTGGGGGATTTACCGGGGTTTTGCTGCCAAAAGCGTGAGCCAAAGCAACGATGATCTGCTGGCCGCCATGGGTATCGCCCTGGTCACCACCTTCATGGGTATTGTGGTGTCGGTGATTCTGAACTGGATGAGCACCGAGATGGGTGCAGCCTTCCGTGGCCGTATTATCCTGGCTTTGGAAAAAGTGGAAGAGTACCGCGAGATGCTGGTTAAAGACATCGGCCGGGCAGCCTAGAAAGGACCACGCCTCATGCATAAAAACAGAAGCAACGGCATGGTCGTCCGGTTGGTGGATGTGGTCCTGATTGTCCTTTTCGGCTTTCTGATGATCACCAAAATCCAGCAGCAGGTGGATATTCCTTTGCCCCACAGCAAGGGTGAAAACATTGCCTCCCAGGCGGACAAGGATGTCTTCGATGTATTCATCCGTCAGGACGGGCGCATCCAGTGTGGCTGGATCGACAGCAAGTACCAGGTGCAAATGCCCCTGGACAACACTGACAAGAGTTTCGCCCGGGCCAAGTTCAACGAACTGAAAGCCCTGATGATGGAAGCCAATCCGAACAAAATACCGGTGGCTATTCAGGCGGAATACAATTCACCCACCCAGTTCACGGTGGACCTGCTCGACGTTTGCAAAGACCTGGGTATGCAGAAAAGCCTGGTCTGTTTTCAGTTGGCCCAACCGGGTCCAGGTGGTGAAGGATGACAACGGCCAACATACAGTTGCTGGAAAAAATGCTCGACAGCAAAGCGTCGTCTTACGCCGGCGCCATGTTGACCCTTCCCATCCTGCTGGCCATCCTCCTGCTTGGTTCCATCACCTACACAGTGGGCCGGCAGACTGCGCCCATCATCGAAAAAATCCTGACTCCTCCGGTGGTGCAGCCGCAGGAAGAAGTTTCGTTTGAAGACATGGCCACCGACAGCGAAACGTTCCAGGCCAACTTTGAAGAGTTTGACCAGATCGAAGCAGAGCTTTTCAGCATTCCATCCGGAGCCGAGTCAGAGGACATGCCCCAGGTGGAGCCGGTGCGCCAGCCGGAAGTGGACACCGAGGTGGCCATGAGTGAGACGCCCGATGGCAGCGCCTATCAATACGACGCCCCCACCGTCGATGTGCCGGCCGCTGCCTTGAGCGATCCCAGTGTGCAAATGACCACTCGCGATGAAACAGACGATGTTGACGCCACCATGCGCCACGCCGCTGGTGCGGCCCCTGCAGTGGCAGGTGCTGATCAGAATGCCGCCGACCAACCTGGAGGCGCCGCATTAGGCAAGGACAAGAGCGGAGATGTTACCGCAAATGATGGTTTTGATGAGGCTGTGGTCATTAACCGCAGCGAGCGCAACGCAGGTGTTGGGGCGGGGCTGAACAAGCCCGCCAGCCAGGAGAAAATGGATTTGACGGGTTGGATTCTGGGACACCCGCGCGCCCTGCCTTTGGCCGTGGCCGAAGCCCTGGATTACAGCGCCCAAAAAATCGACCGCACCAGCACCGGCTCGGTGGTGGACGAAACCGGCAAGATGTACCAGTTCTATTTCCTGCACCGCACCCAGAACAATTTGCTGCGCATTCTGGTGGTCCTGGGCAATCAGGCCTACCGCATTGATTTGCCCGATTTTTATCTGGAAGCCAACCACGTCAAAGCCGGCCGTGTTTTCCGTGGTCCGCCTCCGGAAGATGATCCGTTCGCCCCCGGATCCATTATTGAAGTAGCCCTCGAGTCAGTTTCGTCCATTCCGACAGAGGTGCCCGATATGTTCCAACTCGTGCTCGATTGGCTTGAAATCAAGGGACAGGAGTGATGTCTGTGTACGCCCGATTTACTTTGCCATGGCTGATGTTATTGATCGGCTTGACTCTGTACGGTTGTTCCGGCTCGGCGCCGGAAGTGCAAACAGAAACCGTGACTTCCGAAGCCATCAATCAGGATATTTCCGAGGATCCGCCCGAGGAAGTGGTGGTCAAGGAAGTCCCCATTCCTGTGGTCCCCGTTGGTATTGATACGTCTTTTGTGATGGAAACCGACAGTTCCTTCGGTGTCGTGCTTAACGCTGACACCCTGGAGGTTCTGGAAGTCCAGGCCGCAGAGTTGGAATTCCGCGAACAGGTGGTCGATACTCTGGCCGCTGTGGCTCGTTTTATCCAACTGGCCTCCACCGGTGATGACCGGTTTGCCATGAGCGCTGCCGACAGTCAGGCTGTGGGTCATCTTGTATTGCAAGGCATGGCTGACAACGATCACGGCGCGGCTCTGATTCTGGGTCTCGATGAAACAGTGCGCCAAATCGACGGTATGGTGCAAATTTCTGATTCTCTGAACGCGGCTATGGATTGGGACAGCAATGATCCTTCCCGCCAGGTGCAGTCCCGCGAAGTGAAAGTTGCAGTGCTGGGATTCAGTCAGCGCAGTGTGGATCTGCGCCGGCAGTTGGTGGAGCTCCAGAGCGGATTGGACATGGCCATCATGACCGCCGACTCGGCCCGCACTCAACAGAAGGTGGGCCGTCTGGTGCAGGAGTTCAGCACCGACCTGGATCAGATGATCAACGAAATGGGAAGGGCCTCGCGGAATATTTCTGCGGGATCCCTGTCGCCGGAGTCATTGCGTGGCCTGCAGGGTAATCTTAAAGCCCGCCAGTCGGCCTTGCTTGAATTTGAAGCCCGCTGGAATCAATTCGAAGAAACGGGCAGCCTCGATTTGGCCAATCCCGCCAAGCCTTACAATTCCACCCGCATGACCAGCCTGTTGCAACAGATGGGTAAAGACCTGGGCTATCTGGCCAGTCTGGCCTCATCCCGTGCCGCCGAACTGGACAGCGCGAGCACCTTCCAGGATGAATTGGAAAGCCGCCGCAAAGCTGAAGAATATGTGAAACAGGTTCAAACGACGCTGGTGGACTTGAAAGAACGCAACCGCAACCTGAACGCTGCCTACAGCCGTCTTGCCGCCGAGTACTGGAAAGACCGGCTGGGACAGGTGGCCAGCGAAAAAGCCGAACGGGAAAAACTCTACGCATCTCTGGAAAGAATGGTCTCCCGGGCTGGTGGAACCGCGCAGATTCGCCAGCAGGAAGATCTGATACGGACCTATCGGCAATCATCGGATCGCCTCATCGCGTTACGCCAGCAGCACCTGAAAAAAGTAGAGGGTCACGACCGCCTGACCGCGGCGGTCTCATCGGCCCTGGCGGCAGATCTTTACAACCGGGCCCGGGTTTTGGGCCGGCCCCAGGATTACGATGCGGCCATCGCCGGTTACGGGACCATGACCAAAAGTCAGCCAGGCCAGCACACCTGGTATTATCAGATGGCCAGCCTGGCCTGGAGCCGGTCCCAGGAAGTGTGGGCCCAGACCGACAGCCTTGGCACCGCAGCCAGTTCCCGCGCAGAAGCAGCCGAGTGGCTGGATCAGTGCGAAGATGTCCTGCTGAAGAGACACAATTTCGACGCCACCATGGATGAAACCCAGGCGATGCTTTCGGGCAAAGAAGCAGTGGCAGCCACGGTAGTGGTTGAAAACACACCCACATCCCGGGCCCGAATTTTCCTGCCCGATGACCGCCGCTGGTACTATCGCCGCTTCGTGGTCAAAGCCAGGGACGATCTGGCAGAACTTGCGCCCGCCCTGGCCGACACGGACGTTCGCCGCTGGATGCTGAATATCGATGTCTTGCGCAAACGCCTGGCCTTCGAAGTTGGCAATGGCGATGATTTCCTCTACCGCTACAGCCGTCAGGCCATGCTGAGCGAAAACCTGGACCTGCAAACAGTGGATGGCCTGTTGCAGCACTGGTCCTGGGATGAAGCCAACCTTGAGTTAAGACAGCGCTACAACGCCACGACTCAATTGCCGGATGACACAGTGGTCCTGGCCGCGGTCAAGCGCGATTCCCTGCTGGCTGTGGGCCTGGACGCTCGCACCGATGGCGCGCGCCGGCAAGTCGCCTGGGCTGTGGGAGTAACCCAATTCCAGACAACCGACGAATATGACGCCGGCCTCGGCCGCATGCACGGTCTGCTCAAAAATGTGGCCCTGCGGCCCAACATGAACCCGGAAGTGGGACCCATCGATTCCACCATCACCGAAGTGTATCCGGTGTTCCTCTACAACCGCGGCACCTTCTACCAACAGGAAGGCAAACGCCGGGAAGCGTTCTATTGTTTCCTCGGTGTGGCCGAAGAATACGCCACCGATTTGAAAACCGTGGCCACGGCCCGTTACAGCGCCGCCACCATGCTGGCTGACGGCAACAAACGCGGAGCTCTGAACCTGGTGCGCGCTGCCATCAACGAGGCGCTGCGGGTTATCGGAGAAGACCCCTCCAACTTCGATCTCGAAACCCTGGTGGCCATGTACGAACTGCGGCAGGGATTGGCCGGTGATCTGGGCTTGTTCCAGGAAGCGGTGGCCGCCCGGGATGAAGTGCGCATGCTGCAGGGATTGATGGATCAGGCCTCTCTCAGCTCTGACGGGGAGGTTTCGCCGTGAGGTGTTGGCTCTTCATTATGATGATGGTTTTAACTGCCCCGGTGGCCTGGAGCCAGGATGCAGAAACACCAGAGGTTTTGCCTGATTATCTTCAGGAACTGAAGAAAATGGCCCAGGATCACCTGGACAGTGATACCAATGCCGGTGGATCCACTGAAGCGCCCGCTTCAAGGCGCACGTCCGGTCCCATCAGTCGGCAGGATTACACCGAATATGTGGGTGGTGCGGGCTTCAGCGGCGATGTGGAAAGAGATTCCGTGCGTCTGAGCCGTCCGGTGATCCCGCGGGTTGTCATTTCTGATCGCAACGCTGTGCAGTACCTGTTCGATTGCTGCGCCTACAACGAAGTGCATCCCGATTCGGTTAAGTTTATCGAGATCTATGATTTCAGTCGTTCCGGTTTCAGCAACGGCGATTTGATGGTGGTGCACCCATCGGGAAACAGCTACATTCTCGACGCTCTGGATGTGAATTTTCTGGACTCGGCCGCCGGCTGGGAACATTCTGACATGTTGCGATACCGGGCCTTTCACCGGGAAACCAGTTGGATGGACAACCTGGTTGGTTCTCTGGAGCCACCGGCTTATTACGACTGGGAAGCACCCATGCCGGAGATGACTCCTGAAGAGGAAGAAGACCATGCCCTGCGGGGCATCTGGGGCGACGTGCATCGGGCTGTGGACAAGCAATATGGCCGTGGGACCATGGAAATGTACTTCGCCCGGGACGACAGCACGACCACCATTGAGTTCTGGGGGTACCGGGGCAATGACCTGGGATTTGAATACCTGGGCGGCGGCGATGGTGATGGCCGCAACGACCTGCTGACAGTGGCGGTGTCTGATACATTGGTCACGGCTTACCGAACTTTTGTGGACTTGATGGTTGTGAAAGACAGTCGGGTGGACACGGTTTTTGTAGGGGTGCCAAAACCCTGACCCAACTTTCACTTCACCACCCAGAGAGCAAATGCATGATCAACAATCCTCCCCGGATCATCAACCTCGGCAGCGGCAGCCGTGGCAACTCAACGGTGATCTGCCACGATGAAAAAATCCTGATGGTCGATTGCGGCTTCAACCGCAAACAAACCCTGCTGAAAATGGCCGCCATGGACCTCAACCCGGATCAGGTGTGCGGCATTCTCATCACCCACGAACACGGCGACCACATCAAGGGCGCCCGCTTGTGCAGCCAGACCATGGACGCCCCGGTGATGGCCACTGCCGGCACCATCAACGGTGGAAACCTGTCTATCCTCAACAACCAAACTTTGCGCTGCAGCGAAACAATCGATCACCATGGTTTCGCCATCACCACCTTGAAAATTTCCCACGACACCAAAGAGCCATGCGCTTTCCTGGTGGAAACAGCCGGTGTGCGGACGTTATTTGCCACGGATGTGGGCACCATCGAAGGGCTGGATATCAGCCTGATGACGGACATCGATTATCTCTATGTGGAAAGCAATCATGACGAAACGATGCTGCGCACCGGACCGTACCCGGCATTTTTGAAAAACAGAATTATCAGCGATGGTGGGCATTTGAATAACCGGCAAAGCGGGGTGTTGATCAAGTCACTGGCCGTGCAATCGCCCCATTTGAAGGCCATTATGCTGGCCCACCTCAGCCACGAAAACAATGAGCCGGAGAAGGCTTTGGCCACAGCGCGGCAGCACGCAGGAGATCTCCCGGGTGTGAGTTGGGATGTGGCGCGGCAGAATGAACCAACTGAATTGTAAGGTTTGAAAACTCCCGCCGGCGGGAGAAATCAGTCCTCCCCAACCATGGCCACAACCTCATGAACCTGATTGACCAGGTCGTCGTCCTCAAATTCATCCAGTTCCAACAAGACTCCCGCCGTTTCATGAGGACGGATAGAGGCCATGGCATCGATGGCCGCCATGCGCAGAAATTTCTCAGTATCTGCGGCACAAACCAGGTTCAAAACATGGCGCCAGGCCGCTTCGATTGACCACACGTCGGCAGCGCAGACTGCCTGGAATTCCGTGTCCTCATCATCACTCTCAAGAGCTTCCATGATTTGGTTTTCAAAACCGGGAACAAAGCGCATGGCAAAAACAGCAGTGCGCCGCCAGGGAATTTGGTCGCTGTTGAAGGCAGTGGTGATGGCGCCTGTGTGCCATTCCTGTTCGTAACGAACAGAGGCTTCGAGGGCTCGTCTGCGCAAAAGGTCAGGAGCATTTTCATCGAAATGCAGAGGCTGAAGAATGGTCGGAATCAGCATCGCACAATCGTGCAATTGCTGATCGTCATCCAGCTCGTCGATGTCCAGAAGTTCCT
>JAOZJV010000662.1 GCA_029935695.1 Candidatus Krumholzibacteriia bacterium
TCAGCTCGTTCACTGGAATTAATCAGCATATCGATATATCTTTTTTCTTTTTCTCCTAAGTTACTGGAACGTTTTAACAGCTCTGCCGCACCCATAATACCACCAAGCATATTGTTGAAATCGTGAGCCACGCCCCCAGCGAGTTGGCCGATTGCATCCATTTTTTGCGAATGGCGGAGACGCTCTTCAACCGATTTGCGTTCGGTAATGTCCTGAGCTAATACCACCATGCAGGGGTCTTGGATCTTCTCCGCATTCAGCAGGATAATATTTATTTCCGTATCGAAAGTTGATCCACCTTGATGCAGATGTGTGATTTCAGTATAGCACCATTTTTGCGCTCTAGCTTTATCGAGACAGGCGGCAACGTCTTCTTCATACTGTTCTTCGGTATAGAAGATTTTGAAATTTTGCCCGATAACTTTGTCAGCAGATTGAAAACCATGCATCTTAACCCAGGCTGAGTTGACATAAGTAATAAGACCGTCAAGGTTTATGATACAAATTCCCTCATTAGCTTCTTCCACCACAGTTGCAAGTAAACGGGTACGTTCCTCGATTTTTTCACGCTCATAAATTTCGTTATTGAGACTGTTGATCTTTTCTTCAATCGACTCCTGCAACAGGATAAAGCTGTGCCCGAGTTGGGAAACCTCATCCTTGCCCTTGATCTCTTCTTTTAACCCTATTTTTTGCCTGAAATCGCCTGCGGTCATTTTGCCGGTGATTTTTGTTAAATGAATAATTGGATTAACGATGCGCGTAAGCATGAACATGAGGAGAAAGAGAGCGACAACAAAAATAACCCCGATAATAGTGATGAGGGTCAGGCGCAGGTCGGCGGCCGACTGGTATTTAATCTTTAAGGGTACCGCGTAGGCGACGACCCAATCCCACGGCTTAAATTTGCGCTGACAATACCACTTGTCAACATCTTTGTAATTGGCGATAAATTGTCCGCGCCCTTTAGAAGGCAGATAAGTAATTAAATCCTTTTCGTCCTCTCCGGAAGAACCGGTTGGCAGTAGCGGATGCACTACGATTGTGCCGTTATTGTCAATAATAAAGGGATAAGCCTGAGGCCCATTTTGTTTGTAGTAGGTTCGTTTTATTTCAGAAATGACTGCGCGTTGAAAATCTTCCTGATAGGCTTCAATCAGACCAGTTTGCTGCAATGTGTGGTTGCTTCTCTCCAGCATCCGCCAGATAGTATCGACTTTTTCGCTGTAAAAATCGTTAGCATTTTCGTCGATTATCTGCATCGTTTTATTGCTTATAACCCCAATGATGCTCGCTGTCATCAATAGAAAGGCGGCTGACACAATAATAATAAGCCTTGTCTTAATTGAGTTTATCTTCATCTTTTTTCCATATTGACGAAGGTAGCTTTTTCAATGTCCTGCATGGTTATTTGAATTTTTAGTTTTTTGGCAAGAACCATGTTCAGGTAATAGTGTGAAGTTTTATTTTTTGCCAGTGGAATTTGTGAAGGTGGAATTCCCTTAAGTATCTTTAGAGCCGCTTTACCAGCCCACCAGCCCTGTTCTTCTGCAGACCTGACATGTCCAAGCAGAACGTATGGGACCGTTTGTAATAGTGTTGTCCCGGAGGGAATTTTAGTTTCTTCAAGGATTAGCCTGACAGCTTCTTCATGGTTCCAGCCACTTATGCTGAGAGGGTTTATCATCAACAACATATCAACTGAATTCTGAAATTTCAGATAAGCTTTTTTCCACTCTTCAAAGGTGTCAACAAGCCTGGTGGTCACCATTTTAATCTCTGGTTGCGCCAGCAACCATTCCACGTCTTTACGCCCGGTTAAAACATTTGTTCCCAAATATCCTACCCGCTCGCCATGTACATAAGGTTTCAGCGATTTCACGACCTGAAGATTGGGGGACACTTCGATCATCCCGGTAATATTGTCAGTTGGAAAACCATATTGAGCGGCACTGTAGTTGACTCCACAGAAGACAACTGGCAATTCACTATTTTTGTAGTAAGGAGCAATCAGGTACTTTGCAGCGTTATCGTCACTGGCAACCACAATATCGGGCTGCCACTCGTCAATGATTTTCTTGGCCTTAAGAGCGGCCTGTTTTTTAAACGTTACTTCGGGATTACGTTTGGTATCCAGCCGCACCATCTTGATCTCAACATCACTGTCGGTGGCATCAAATGAGCCATCGTCTTTAACTGTGATCGAAAGAGCTTTGAGCAGTCCACTTTCAATACCATCGCTCCAGCCATAGCCTTGATGATATGAATTAACGTAAAGTAATTTCTTTTTTGTGGCACTGATAAAACTGGCATTCTGGATCAGGCTGAGTGGAAACTTGA